>DASXOZ010000018.1 GCA_036493895.1 Candidatus Binatia bacterium
AACGATGCGAAGCGGTCAATTCCGCTGCGCCTGCTTGCGCGGATCCTCGACGTCGATGCGACCTTCGTCAGCCTGCAGAAAGACCCGAGGCCCGACGACCTGATCTTCCTGCGCGAGCGCACCGATATCGTCGATCTGACCCAACATTTGACCGACTTCGTCGAGACCGCAGCCTTGGTGAGCTGCCTCGATCTCGTGATCACGGTCGACACGAGCGTGGCCCATCTCGCCGGCGCGCTGGGACGCCTCACCTGGGTGCTGCTGCCTTACACGCCCGACTATCGCTGGCTGCTCGATCGCGACGACAGTCCCTGGTATCCGACGCTGCGGCTGTTCCGGCAGAGCGAAACGCGCGACTACGGGACCGTGCTCGATCGCGTGAGACGCGAGTTGCTCGGGCTGATCGCCGCAAGCGGACGAGAGGCCTGACGATTCGGAGCGGCCTTTCGGTGCGACGAGCCCTACTGCGCCGGCATGGTCTCCTTCACCGCGGCGACGAGCTGGGCCAGCGTGAAGGGTTTCGGCAGGAAGGCGAACTGCTCGTTCTCCGGCAGGCTCTTCTCGAAGGCATCCTCGGCGTAACCTGACACGAAGATGATCTTCAAATCCGGATTGCGGCCGCGCATCTCCTTCAGGAGCGTCGGGCCGTCCATTTCAGGCATCACGACGTCGGAGACCACGAGATCGACGGCGCCGTTCTTCTCCTCGAGCGCCTCCATCGCCTCAACGCCGTTGGACGCCTCGATCACGCTGTAGCCGCGCGAACGCAAGCCGCGCGCATTCAGTGAGCGCAGGCCCTCCTCGTCCTCGACCAGCAGAATGGTGCCCTGCCCGGTGAAATCGCGCTTCGGCTCGGCCGCCGCTTCCCTGGCCGCGCCGTTCGCCGCATGCGACTCGGCGGGCGCCTCGGCTTGCGCTTCCTGCTCGGCGTGATGCCGCGGCAGGAAGATGTGGAAAGTGGTGCCCTTGCCTTCCTCGGAATCGACATAGACGAAGCCGCCGGTCTGTTTGACGATGCCGTACACCGTCGACAGCCCGAGCCCGGTGCCCTTGCCGACCTCCTTGGTGGAGAAGAACGGCTCGAAGATCTTCTCGCGGATGTCGGCGGGAATGCCGGTGCCGGTGTCGGAAATGTCGATCCGCACATAGTCGGCGGCGGGCATGCCCTTGTAGGCGAGCTCGCCGGATTCTGCCGCGCCGACATTGGCGGTCCTCACCGTGAGCCTACCGCCGTCGGGCATGGCGTCGCGCGCGTTGACCGCGAGATTGACGATCACCTGCTCGAACTGGGAGACGTCGACCTTGACCGGCCAGAGGTCGCGGCCGTGCACGAAGTCGAGCTTGACCTTCTCGCCGATCAGCCGGCGCAGCAGCATGGTGAGATCGCTTAGCGCGTCGCCGAGATCGAGCACCTGCGGCCGCAGGGTCTGCCGGCGCGAGAACGCGAGCAACTGCCGCACCAGGGTGGCGGCGCGCGTGGCGTTCTGCTTGATCTGCATGATGTCCTGGAACGACGGATCGGTCGGCTTGTGCGCGTTCAGCAGGAAGTCGTTGGCCATCATGATGGCGGAGAGCACGTTGTTGAAGTCGTGCGCGATGCCGCCGGCGAGCTGGCCGACCATGTCCATCTTCTGCGACTGGTTGATCTGGTTCTCCAGCGCGCGGCGCTCCGTGGTCTCCAGCATGTAGACGATCGCGGCCTCGGTCTCG
>DASXOZ010000019.1 GCA_036493895.1 Candidatus Binatia bacterium
CTGAAAACAAAGTGCGCCCGGCAAGAGTCGAACTTGCAACCCCCAGATCCGTAGTCTGGTGCTCTATCCATTGAGCTACGGGCGCGTGAGCCTCAGGACGAGGCAAGGTCCCGCGTTATAGCGACGCCGGAGCGACCGCGCAAAAAGCGTTCGCGCGACGGCACAAGCCCGGCGCCCAGCGCAAAACTCCCCGGCAGAAAGCAAAAAATCGGCGCGAACCGCGAAAGCGGGCGCCGCTAGAACGGCGCCCCTTCGTGCACTGGTGGCAATTCCTGCCCTGGAGGCAACGGCTTCACCGCCGGCTTCATCGGACCGAGCTGCGCTCCGCCGCCCTCGGGCTCGGACCACGTCTCGCCGCTTCGCATCTGCGTGAAACACTTCGGCGCAAAGTGCAGCGACTTGACGGCTGCAAGAAGCTCGGGGCTGTCGTGGTCGGGAAGGTCGACCCTCGCGGTGGCCCAGTCGAAGCTGAGCACCCACGGATCGAGCCACACACTGGCGAGCAGGTGTCGCTGGTCGGCCGGCTGCGATTTGCCGACGCCCGCGCGGCGGCCCGAACGTCCTTCCCAGCGCCACAGCGCCCACACGCCGGTTTCGTTCTCGCGCATGGCCGGCGGCGGCGAAGTGTGCATGTCGAACTTGGGCTTGATGAAGTCGAGCTCGTAGCCGATGAACGCGCGCAGCGCCTCATCGCCGCCCATTCCGGAAACCGCGAATGCCGAGCTGCGGTTGTCGGTGAGGTACACCTTCAGTGCGAACTCGCCCTTGTGCCAGAGCACGTAGTCGGCCGTGGCCGACTGCAGCACCCAGTCGGGGCCCGGAAGATCGATCGTGAAGCACGGCCGCCCAACCCAGTTGTGGGCGTAACGATATCCGGCGTCCGTGGACTCGGTGAAGTAAGCCGGTCCCATGTCGTCGCCCTGGGCGCGGGCGCCGGCCGGAGACGGGTTCATCGTGCACCCCGAAGCCGAGACCAGCCCGGCAAGGGCCACCGCAGCTGCAATGGATCGCGTCAGCAAGCCTTGGTCCTCATTGGCGATATCGTGAAGGAACCTGGAGTGGAATTCTAATGGCGGAGAGGGAGGGATTCGAACCCTCGGTGGGACTTTTGGTCCCACACGCGATTAGCAATCGCGCACCTTCGGCCTCTCGGTC
Source organism: Candidatus Binatia bacterium (assembly GCA_036493895.1). Classification (NCBI taxonomy): domain Bacteria; phylum Candidatus Binatota; class Binatia (SeqCode); species Binatia bacterium. Next base: position 1,156 of record DASXOZ010000019.1, read on the forward strand.
ACCTCTCCGTGGTCGAACGCCTGTGGCGGAAGGGGTCTCTTGTACCTGACCGTCCTTTGATCTCAACCGGGCCCGGCGGCCCCGGCTCCGCCTTTTCGCCGCGCGCGTCAGCCCACGTCGGCGCCGACCAGGCGGTCGACGATCGTGATCGAGAACGGCATCAGCGTCAGAAGGTCGCTGCCTTCCTTGGCAAGCCAGTGGGCGAGAATGGGATGCGGAATTGCAAGAATGTTGGTGGCCAGCAACTCGGCGGGAATCCCGCGCTTGAAGATCCCCTCGTCCATTCCCTGCTGGCAGATGTCGGACAGGCGGCGGTGGAAGTCGGCCTGTCGCGCCAGCGCCTCGTCGGCCAGCTTGTTGCGCAGCTCCCACTGAAAGCCGTTGGTCGCCGACACGTACAGGCGGAACTGGCGCGCGTAGCGATGGAAGTGCTCGAAGTAGTAACCGACTACCGCGTGCACTTTTTCCAGAGGGCCGCGAGCCTCGTTGACCCTCTCCTCGATCATGTCGAAGAACGTGTCCTGGGCCCGCGAGATCACCGCGCGATAGACGTCCTCCTTTGAGCGAAACATGTTGTAGAGCGTGCCCACGGAGATCTCGGCGCGCTGGGCAATATCCTCGACCGAGGCGCCGGCGAAGTTGGTCTCCGCGAACACCTCCTCGGCGGCGTCAAGGATGAGATTGAGGCGAAACTGCTGCTCACGCTCCTTGCGGCTGAGCTTGCGTACCTCTTCTGGAGTTTGTTCCGACACGTACCCCTCAAATCTCCAAAAAATGAACCGGTGTTCAACGCCTATAGGCTGCGGCCAACGTATGAGTCAACTCCCCTGCCCCCGGCCTTGCGGGTGGGCGCAGGGGGGTTCCCTTGGTGGCGGTCCAATGCACCGTTGCGAGCCGGAATCTCGCACGGATGCGATGCCTTGGGCGAGCATCGCGTTATTGCAAGATCGCGGGAGGTGACGGCTCCATCAGGGCAAAGCGTGGCTCACGTGAGGACATGCCTGTGGAAATCAGCAAGCCCCTTTTTCGGGGTCCAGCGAATTTCGATAACATTCCGGTTATTTAGGCTGCTGTCAGCTCTGTCATTTCCACGAGCAAGATAGCGTTCCCCCTCCGGATTTTGGCCCCTTGCCGCCACCGTTTGGACGGGTGCCGCGGCGGCACGCTTCTTGATACTCCCGGCCGTACAACAAGGGGGAATGTGCTTTTATGAATCAAAATGAGACCGCCGCCACCAACGCCAAAGCTTCGGGTCCGGTCCAGCGCCGCGAGCCCAATCCTTATGGCGGGAACTTCATGCTCACGCCGTCGCTGATGGAGTACCTGACCCCGGACCTCACGCTTCCGGAGCAGTACTACATGAGGCACCAGGGCGACGACGGCATGGGACCCGAAAGGGCCCTCATGTACGCCGTCCTGAAAGACGCCATCCGCTCCTTCTACAAGAACGTCGGGGCGACCCGGCGCAAGTACAAGAAGGTCCTTGCCGAGGCCGAGAGCTGGCTGAGCGAGGACTCCTGGGACTACCCGTTCTCGTTCCTCGTCATCTGCGAAACCCTGAGCATCGACGCCGTCTGCCTGCGTTCGCGCCTGTTCGCCTGGCGCGACGCCGAGCTGCGCCGCCGGGCGATGACCGGCGAGAAGAGCGGCAGGCCGAGCGGTCGCAGCCCCTTCCCGAGCCCGATCCACAGCGAGAACATCGACCACCTCTCCATCGACACCGACATCGACCTCGACCAGGACGCCGACCTCGGCTTCGGCGGCGAGGGCGACTCGGACTTTGACGGGATGACGATGAGCCTCGAAGACGTCTCGGACGAGGACTCGATGGGCAACTTCGCCGCCTAGGCGGCAGGACCCCCGCGGGGTTGGGCCTCTTCCCCCAGAGACCGCCCACCCTGCAAGCTTGCGTCTTTCCTTGGGGCGCGAGCAGTTGCGGCGACCCGCTCTCCCCGGCGGGTCGCCGCTTTTTTCTTCTCCAACCGCGATTGCTGCCCTCCGGCGATACCCGGCGTAGTTTCCTCAACGTCATGCCCACCGTGACGCTCAAGGCGCACTACGACGGCAGCCGAATCCTGCTGGACGAGCCGTTCGAGATCCCCGCCGACTCGCCCTTGATGGTCACCGTTCTGCCTGTCGCCGGGGGAGCGATGGACCAGGATGCGCTGTCCCTCGCCACGCGTGCACTGTCGCGGGCGTACGGCGACGACGAGCCCGACTACTCGGGAGCTGACGTCTCGCGATGAAAGAAGGCGACGTCGTCCTGACGCCGCTCCCCCAAGCCGACGGCCGGCCCAAGAACCGTCCGGTGGTGGTGCTGCGGACGGCACCCTCGCTCATCCGTCTGGGATTCCTTGCCGTCCTGCCCGCTTCGAGCTTTCTCGGTTCGATCGGCTCGATCAGTCGCGACCGCCATCGCCGGCTTCTCCGACGACTTGCCGAGCACCTGCTCGGCGCGAAACCTTGACGGTCCACCGAGGACGAGCGGGCGCCACGCTTTCCCGGACAGCGGAATCACGATCTCCCGGGCCACCAGCCCGTCGAGATAGACCCGCGGGAAGCGGAAATGGCGGAGGGGGCGGGATTCGAACCCGCGGACCCTTGCGGGTCGCCGGTTTTCAAGACCGGTGCCTTAAACCGGGCTCGGCCACCCCTCCGATTTCGGGACTCCAGGCGGCTGGTGCGACGGCGCCGGGCCGGCGCATTCGCCCTTGCGGTCGCGCGCCCGGAACCTAAAGCGACGCCGGCCAAAAGGCCACCGTTCTGGCTCCGCGGGGCCGGCGCCGCTATACCCTGCGGGCCATGACCGAGAACTATATGCTCTACACGATGCAGAACAGCCCGTACTCGGACAAGATCCGGGCGTTCCTGCACTACAAGAAGCTGCCCGTCACCGAATGCCTCGAGAATGCCGAGACGCGCTTCTCGGTGCTGCAGGCGAGGACCGGCAAGACGATGGTGCCCGTCGTCATCACGCCCGACGACAAGGCGATGAACGACTCGACCGGCATCGCGGCATACGTCGAGAGCGTCGCGCCCGAGCCTCCCACGCGCTGGAAGGATCCGGAGACCGACTGCACCGCGATGCTGCTCGAGGACTACGCCGATGAGTGGCTGGTGCGCATCATGCTCACGTCGCGCTGGTACCACCGCGAAGACGCCGCGCAGAACGCCGCCATCATCGCATGCGGCATGACCCACGGAGTTCCGGGCCTCGACTTCCAGCGCGCAGCGCGGGAGTTTCCGCCCGGCATCATCTCGACGCTGCCGAAGATGGGTGCGACGCCCGAGAACGCCGACGGCTGGTACGCGATGCTGCCGCGCATTCTCGAAGCGCTCGATGCGGCGCTGACGCGGTCGCTTTTCCTCACCGGCGCCGCGCCTCACCAGGCCGACTTCGCGTTCTACGGGCAGCTCAACCAGATCCGCCGCGATCCGACCGGCAGCAAATGGATCTTCGGCGCGCCGGCGCGCGTCGGCCAGTGGCTCGAGCGCCTGGAAGCGGCCTTTACCGGGCGTCTCAGTCCGGCCTCCGCAGCGCTCGACGACATCGACACGCTTGCGCCGCTCGTCGAGGAAATGGCATCGACGTACCTGCGCATGCAGGTGGCCAATGCGCTGGCGGTCGATGCCGGTGCGAAGCAAGTGCGGGCATCGCTGCGCGACGGTTTCGAATTCGAGGCTGCGCCGGCCAAGTACAATGCCAAGCTTCTCGCTGCCAACCTCGATACGCTCGAAGCGCTGTACTCGAGAGGCCTCGAGCTGCCGGCGGCGGTCGCGGGACCGATCCTTCGCGAGCTCAAGCCGCTTGCCGATTCCGGATCGCCGCTGCTGGAAGGGCGACGCTCGCTGGCCGGAGTGCTCTAGAGGCCATCCCGCCGGTCCGAGGTTTTTCCGCGACCGCTAACTCGATCGGCAGGCGAAGCGTCGTCGCTCGCGCAGTTCAGCCCGCTACGCTTTTTCGTAAGCGAGGGTCATTGCCTGGGTGCCGAGCTCGCCGCCGCCGAGCGCCTCGACTTTCTCGAGCAGCCCCTTGGCGAGCACCGTCCCGCGAAGCTCGTCCAAACCTTCGCCTGCGGGAGTCTCGAGCACCAGGCGCAGGTCCTTGAGGAGGTGCTTGACCATGAATCCCGGTGCGAAGTCGCGGGCGAGCACGCGCGGCCCGAGGTTGGCGAGTGCCCACGAGCCGGCGGCGCCGGTGCTGCAGACTTCGACGACGAGCGACGGATCGATGCCCTGCAGGCGTGCGAGAGCGATCGCCTCGGTAAGCGCGACCATGTGAAGCGCGCCGAGCACCTGGTTGCAGAGCTTGACCGCCTGGCCGGCGCCGGCCGGACCGCAGTGTTTGGCGAATTTCCCGACGGCGCGAAAGACCGGCATCGCTGCTTCGAAATTGCGCGCGTCGCCTCCGACCATGATCGTCAGCGTCGCTGCGCGCGCCCCTACATCGCCACCGGTGACAGGGGCATCGAGGAATGCGATTCCCGCAGTTGCAAGTCTAGCCGAAAACTCACGCGCGGCGACTGGTCCGATCGTGCTGAAGTCGATGACCAGAGTGCCGGACACGCACGTATCGGCAATTCCGCCGACGCCGAACAGGACCTGCTCCACGTCGCCGACATCGCTGACGCAGAGCGCGACCGCGCCGGCGTCGCCAACGGCGTCGGCAATCGACTCGGCTCGCGTCGCTCCGGCCGCAAACGCTTCCTGCGCGGTTGCGCGACCATCGCTGCGATTCCAGCCGTGCACCGTGAAACCGGCGCGGCAAAGGTTGGCGGCCATCGGTCCGCCCATCGTGCCGAGCCCGAGGAACGCAAGATCAGTCGACATGAGGATCCCCGGCGGTGGTCTCGTCACCTGCCCTGTGTCTCCACCGACTCGTCAATGCCTTCTCCGCTGCCGTTTCGAGGCAGCGGACCCGTTCACACCACACCGCGGATCAAAGTCTGCCCGCCCATGAAAGGCACGAGCGCGGGCGGCACCTCGATGGCGCCGTCGCCGCGCTGGTAAGTCTCGAGGACACCGATCATCACGCGAGGAAGCGCCAGCGCGGACCCGTTGAGCGTATGGACGAGCCGTGCTTTTCCGTCGCCGTCTCGGAATCGGATGTTGGCGCGCCGTGCCTGGAAATCGGTGAACAGCGAGCACGAGCTCACCTCGAGCCACTCCTTGCAGCCCGGCGCCCAGATCTCGATGTCGAACTTGCGCGCTGCAACGAACGAAAGATCGCCGGTGCACATCTCGACGATGCGGTGCTGAAGGCCGAGTCGCCGGCAGACCTCTTCGGCCGCCGCCCGAAGGCTGTCGAGCTCGGCCTCCGAATTGTCCGGATGCACGAACTTGACCAGCTCGACCTTGTCGAACTGGTGCCCGCGCTTGATGCCGCGCACGTCGCGGCCGGCCGACATCTTCTCGCGGCGAAAGCACGGCGTGTACGCAACGTGGCGGATCGGCAGCGCCGAGCCGTCGAGGATCTCGTCGCGATACAGGTTCGTCACCGGAACCTCGGCCGTCGGGATGAAATAAAAATCGTCCTCGGCGTCGCGGTACAGGTTGTCGCCGAACTTCGGAAGATTGCCGGTGCCGACGAGGCATTCTTTTCGCACCATGGCCGGTGGATAGATCTCGGTGTAGCCGTGCTCGCGCGTGTGCAGGTCGAGCATGAAGGAGATGAGCGCGCGCTGCAGCCGGGCGCCGTCGCCGCGCAGCACGTAAAAGCGCGTACCCGAGATCTTGACGCCGCGCTCGAAATCGATGATTCCGAGCGACTCGCCGAGGTCCCAGTGGGGTCGCGGCTCGAAGTCGAAGACCCGCGTCGGCGCCTCGGTGCGAAGCACGCGGTTCTCGCGGTCGTCGGCGCCGGGCGGCACGTCCGGATGCGGGAAATTCGGCAGCTCGAGCATGCGCTCACCGAATTCCTTCTCTGCCTGCTCCAGCTCCTTCTCGAGAGAAGCCAGGCGTTCCCCGAGCGCGCGCACCGCGGCCTTGGCGGCTTCCATCTCGTCGCCGGGCTTCATCGCGCCGATCTTCTTCGACGACGTCTTGCGCTCGGCGCGAAGCTGCTCGACGACGACGATGAGGTCGCGGCGGCGCTTGTCCAGGCCGATGACCCGATCCACTTCCTCGCGGGCGCAGCCGACGAGGGCGAGCCTCTCGCGCGCGAAGTCGCCCTGTTCGCGAAGGATACGGATGTCGAGCATGTCGTGGCGCCTGTCTGTTCTTGCCGGGCCGGGGCCGGTTTTAGCCGGCCGCGGGGGCCGGGAAGTGCCGCATTCAAGGGACGGAGGCGCAGTCAAAGGCATTCGCGACGTGCGTGCAAGCGCCGTCGGATGCAACGGCAATCACGTCGAAACGGGCGGCGCGTCCGAGCCATCCCTGGCCGCTTAGAAACGCCGTTGCCAGGCGTGACAGGCGCCGCTGCTTGCGGGCGTCGACCGCCTCGAGCCCCGTGCCGGCTCGACGCGCCTTGACCTCGATGAAGACGATCACGCCGTGATCGAAAGCAACGATGTCGATCTCGCCGAAGGCCGTCCTCGCGTTGCGTGCGAGGATCTGCATCCCCTGCCGCTCGACGAAAGCACAAGCCGCGTCTTCGCCGCGCCGGCCGAAGACGTGGCGGGGGTCCTCCCGTCGGTCGCGGCCGGCAGGACTTGACGCCGCCCGGTCGCGCGAAGGGAGCCGAGGAGAGGGCCTGAAAATATCCATCGGCCGGAGCATCGCCTCGCCGCGCGCCGCCGGTCAATGCCACGGAATGCATGAAACGCAGCAATAAACGCGGATGGAAAGCGCTTTTGCGACGCTTCCGATCCCGTGTTACTCGCAGCCGTCATGGCCATTCGTGAAGAGGACGTCGCGCGAGTCGCGACCCTGGCCAGGCTGCGGCTTCACGGCGACGAGGTGCGGCGCCTGACCGAAGACCTCGGGCGCATCCTCGACTACGTCGACAAGCTGGCCGAGCTCGATACTTCGGGCGTCGAGCCCACCTCGCACGTGGTCGCCGTCTCTGCACCGTATCGCGACGACCGCTCGCCCGAGCGCGACGCCGACACCGTTGCCGAAGAGGCCGTCCGGAACGCTCCGCGGCGCGACGGGCACTTCTTTGCGGTTCCTCCGATCATCGAGTGACGTCGTGACGAGTCTCAATGAGCTGGCGGTCGAGGACGCATCGCGCCTTCTTCAATCGCGCGAGATCAGCTCGGCCGATCTGACCGAGGCCTGCCTCGCGCAGGTCGACGCGACCGAGCCGAGCGTCGGAAGCTTCCTCACGGTCACGGCCGACGTTGCACGCGAGCACGCACGGCGCGCCGACGAGCGCATCGCTCGCGGCGAAGCGACGCCGCTTACCGGCATCCCGATCGGCCTGAAGGACATTTTCCTCACGCGCGGCGTCGCAACCACGTGCGCGTCGCGCATCCTCGAAGGGTTCGTGCCGACGTTCAACGGCACCGTCGTCGAAAGGCTCGAACGCGCCGGCGCGGTGCTCGTCGGAAAGCTCAACATGGACGAGTTCGCGATGGGCTCCTCGTGCGAGAACTCGGCCCTCGGCACCACGCACAACCCGTGGGACCTGGGCCGGGTGGCCGGCGGCTCGTCGGGAGGCTCGGCATCGGCGGTAGCCGCGCGGCAGGTGCTCGCGACGCTCGGCACCGACACCGGCGGCTCGATCCGCCTTCCCGCGTCGTATTGCGGCATCGCCGGCATCAAGCCGACGTACGGGCGCGTCAGCCGCTACGGCGTGATCGCATTCGCATCGTCGCTCGACCAGGTGGGACCGATGGCCGCGAGCACCCGCGGCGCCGCGCTGATGCTGCAGGCCATCGCCGGACACGACGAGCGCGATTCGACGTCGATCGACGCGCCGGTCCCCGACTACACCGCGACGATGACCGAGAGACTCGATGGCATGGTCCTCGGCATCCCGAAGGAATACTTCATCGGCGGCCTCGACCTCGGCGTCGATCTCGCTACGCGCGCGGCACTCGACCAGCTGCGCGAGCTCGGCGCAACGCTCGTCGAAGTCTCGCTGCCCCACACCGAGTACGCGGTGGCGACGTACTACATCGTCACGTCGGCGGAGGCGTCCTCCAACCTCGGACGCTACGACGGCGTGCGCTACGGGCTGCGCCGCGGCGAAGAGAACGGTGTCCGCGAAATGTACGGCGAGACGCGCGATGCCGGCTTCGGGGCCGAAGTAAAGCGCCGGATCATGCTCGGCACGTACGTGCTGTCGGCCGGCTACTACGACGCCTACTACGCCAAGGCGATGCGCGTGCGCACGCTGATCCGCCGCGATTTCGAGGAAGCGTTCCGCACGTGCGACGCGATCGTGTCTCCGACCGCGCCCGGCACCGCGTTCGCGATCGGCTCGCGCACCGACGATCCGCTGAAAATGTATCTGTCGGACATCCTGACGATCTCGGTGCCGCTGGCCGGCCTTCCGGCCATGTCGATTCCGTGCGGCTTCGACGACGACGGCCTTCCGGTGGGCCTGCAGATCATCGGAAAACCGCTCGACGAAGCGGGGATCTTCCGCGTCGCCGCGGCCTACGAAGGCTCGACCGAGTGGCACCGCCGCGTTCCCGCCATCGCGCAAAGGAAGTCCGCGTGAGCGGCCTGGTCGAAATGAAAGGCCGCGTGAGCGGCCTGGTCGGAAGAAAAGGCCGCATGAGCGGCCTGATCGGAAGAAAAGGCCGCGTGAGCGGCCCGATCGAAAGGAAGAGTGCGTGAGCCGCGCGTCCTTCTACGAAGAGGGCGGATTCGAGGTCATCGTCGGCCTGGAAGTCCACTGCCAGCTCGCCACCGAGTCGAAGCTGTTCTGCAGCTGTCCCGCTTCGTTCGGCGCGGGGCCGAACGAGCACACGTGCCCGGTCTGCCTCGGCATGCCGGGCGTGCTGCCGGTGCTCAACCGTCGCGCCGTCGAGTTCGCGATTCGAGCCGCGCTCGCGACGGAAAGCAAAATCCGCCCGACGAGCCGCTGGGCGCGCAAAAACTACTTCTACCCCGACATGCCCAAGGCCTACCAGATCTCGCAGTACGAAGAGCCGTACTGCGAGCACGGCCGCGTGCGCTTCGACGTCGACGGACAACCGCGCACGGTGCGCCTCACGCGCATCCACATGGAAGAGGACGCCGGCAAGAGCGTCCACGACCTCAGCCCCAAGTGGTCGCTGGTCGACCTCAACCGCGCGAGCGTTCCGCTGCTCGAGATCGTCAGCGAGCCGGACATCCGAAGCGGCGCCGAGGCCTCGGCGTACCTGCGCAAGCTGCGCTCGATCGTGCGCTATCTCGGCATCAGCGACGGCAACATGAACGAAGGCAGCATGCGCTGCGACGCCAACGTCTCGCTGAGAAAGCGGGGCGAAGAGAAGTATGGCACCCGCACCGAGACGAAGAACCTGAACAGCTTTCGCTCGGTCGAGCGTGCGATCGCCTACGAGATCGAGCGCCAGGCCGAGATCCTGCTCGACGGTGGCCGCATCGTGCAGGAGACGCGCCTGTGGGATGCCGACCGCAACGAAACGCGCCCGATGCGCGGCAAGGAAGACGCGCACGATTACCGCTATTTTCCCGAGCCGGACCTGATGCCTCTGGTGATCGACGATGCGTGGATCGAGAAGGTGCGCGCGCAGATGCCGGAGCTTCCGGACGCGCGGCGCGCCCGCTTCGTGGCGTCGTACGGCCTTCCGGAATACGACGCCGACGTGCTGACGGCCAGCAAGGAGCTGGCCGACTGGTTCGAAGCCGCCGTCGCCGCGCATCCGAACGCGAAGGCGCTGTCGAACTGGATCATGAGCGACGTGATCCGCATCGCCAACGAAGCGGCCGTCGACGGAGAGGCCGACTACACGAAGATCCCGCTGTCGCCCGCGCACCTGGCGGGCCTGGTCGCGCTGATCGACGACGGCACCATCAGCGGCAAGATCGCCAAGGCCGTGCTGCCGAAGATGATCGAAAGCGGCGACGACGCGCGCACCGTCGTCGACCGCGAAGGCCTCGTGCAGGTGACCGACGAAGGAGCGATCGTCGCGGTCGTGGACCGTGTGCTGGCGGCCAACCCCGACAAGGTCGCCGAGTACCGCTCGGGAAAAGACAAGTTGTTCGGATTCTTCGTCGGCCAGGTCATGAAGGAGAGCCAGGGCAGGGCGAACCCGGCCTCCGTCAATCGCCTCCTCAAGGAGCGCCTGGCCGGCTGACGCGCTCGTGGCGGGACCGGCCCATGTCTGTGCCGTCGTCGTTCACTACGGCGATCCCGCGCTCACGCGGCGCTGCCTCGACAGCCTTTCCGGTCTCGACGAAGTCGTCCTCATCGACCAGCCGCCGCGTCTTGCGGGCGACCATCCCCGCGTCACGCGGCGCATCGAAACGGCAAAGAACATCGGCTTTGCCGCAGCGTGCAACCGCGGCGTCGACGCGGCTGCCGGCCCGTTCGTGCTGCTGCTCAACAACGACGCGGTGCTTGCCGACGGCGCTGCCGCGGCGCTCCGGAGAGCGCTCGCGACGCTCGACGAAAACGTCGCGGGCCTTTGCCTCAAGCTGCTCGATCTGGACGGCGTGACCATCCAGAGCGCCGGCGGCCTGTGGTTCTCGCGAGACGGCATCGGCTTTCCGCGGGGTTTCGGCGAGCTCGACCGCGGCCAGTACGACCGACTCGATGCGAACGAGATCGGCGTTCCTTCCGGCGCCGCCGCCGTCTACCGCACGTCTGCGTGGAAGCAGGCCGGCGGAATGAGCGAGGAGTTCTTCTGCTACTGCGAAGACGGCGACCTCGGCTTGAGGATGATCGCGTCGGGCAATCGTTTCGCGTGGGCTCCCGACGTCAAGGTGCTGCACGAGCTATCGTCGGCAAGCAGCGCACACTCGCTGTTCAAGGCCTACCACGTCGAGCGCAACCACTTTGCGACGATGCTGCACTGCGCGCCGGTTGCGACGCTGCTGGCGCTTCCATTCTGGACGGCGGCCCGAATCCTCGGCCTGGCGAGCGATGCGCTGACGGGACACGGCGCCGGCGCCGGCCTGCGGCGCGAAGCCTCACCGCTGGCACTCGCATCGACGCTGCTGCGAGCCTGGGCCGGAGCGCTCGTCCTGCTGCCCGGTGCGCTGGCAACGCGGCGCGCACTGCTGGCGCGTCACCGCCGCGCGCCCAGAATTATCGGCCGTTTCCTGGCAACCCACCGCACCACCCTCGAACAACTCCGCCGCTCCCGCGACTGATACACGAATGGCAGCGCGTTCAGGCGCGCGAGTGAGCACAGGAGCTCGGCGCCTCTTCTTCGGAGCGGGCCACGCGCGGGCAATCGGCGTCCGCAGCCTGCTAGAGCATGCTGGCGTTGGCGACGAGGTACTTGACCCCTTCGGAGAGCGCCTGGTGGTCGTTCTCCACCATGTCGTTGGCACGACGCATCGTTTCCGCCGTCACGAGGTTGGCCATTCCGTTGATCGCCGACTCGAGCCCCGCGTACTTCTGCAGCGAAGCGCGCCGCACGACCGGCACCGCGCGATTGGGTGCGAAGGCGTGGTGGTCGTCGTTCAGCGCACGAAGGCCCATGCGCGACAGCGCGGCGTCGGTCGGATATCCGACGACGACGTCCGCTTCGTGGCTGTTCAGCACCTTGTAGAGATCGGCTTCCGGAACGGTCTTGATCTCCCCGACTTCCAGTCCGTAGACGCGGCGCACCAAAGGCCACCCGTCGCTTCGCGACTGGAACTCGAACGGAAACGCGGCGCGCCAGGTGTGGAACGCCTGTTTTGCTTCGGTGATCGAGAGTGCAGCCGTTCCGCCGCGCACGACGAGCGCGAGCGGATTGTCGTAACCGAGAGGCTGCTCCCAGACGAGGCCTGCGGGATCGTACTCCGCCCGCACGCGGTCGAGAATAACGGCGGGTCCCTGGTTCAGCACCGCCATTGCTGCCGGTGAGCGGACGATGGTCGCGATCGCGGTGGCGGTGTACTCGACGTAGACGTCGATCTTTCCCGCCCGCAGTGCAGAATCGAGGTCGCTCGTGCTGCCCATGTCGAAGTTGCGCTGGACCGGAAGCCCGGCGCCTTCGATCTGCTCGGCCAGCATCTCGACGAGGATGCGCTGCTCGGTGGTGCTCTTTCCGCCCACCACGACCGGCGCAATTTTTTCTTCTTCGCTGCTGCAGCCGGCAACGAAGACGGCCAGCACGACGGCCAGAATCGACAGTTTCATCGTCCCCCTCCGGACGGTCCCGCGCTCGGCGCCCCCCGGCGCCTGTCGATGCGGTCCCCCCGACGTCCTCTTAGCACGAAAGCGAACCGTGATTCGAGCGCGCCGAATTGCGCGGCGCGGCAGGTACTCTCAGGCGCGGGGAAGGGTTTCGCGGTCGGCTCCGCCCGGAACGACAAGCCCGATTCGCGGAGGGGTCAGCGGCACCGACGGAACCGAAAGGATGTCGTAGATCATCGCCTGCACGATGCCGAAAAGGCCTGCCGCCGTGGTGAACGCGGCAACCATGACGGTTCCCGCTGTCGCCGGCACATCGTAGACCGACGAGTGCACCCAGCTTCGCACCCCGAACACGACGCCGAACACCGTCAGCGGGATGCCGACCGCCAGCAGAAGCGATACGGCCGAAAAATCGAGCACGAGGTAACGCAGCCAGAGCCGCCTCGTGAACGCGCGAGCGTGCTTCGCGGCGAATTCGAAAAGACTGCGCGCGACCGACAGGTGGCTCGACTCCGCGCCGTAGCGTGCCGGGATCGCGACGTCGACGGCCACGGCCCGCACCACCGAGAGCTCGGTCAGCATGCTCGACTCGAAGAAAAAGCGGTCGTCGAGCTGGTCGAGGTCGATCGCGGAAAGAGCTTCGCGAGAGATCGCAGTGTAACCGTTGGTCGGGTCGAGCAGCGTCCAGTAGCCGGTGGAAAGCTTGGTCATCAGCGACAGGGCTGCGTTTCCGAACAGGCGCACCGCCGGCATCGCGCGGATCTCGCGCGAATGTACGAAACGGTTGCCCTTGGCGTAATCGGCTCGTCCGAGCGCGATCGGCAGCACCAGGGACGCAAGAGCAGTCGGGTCCATCTGCCCGTCCGCATCCATTTTCGCGACGATCTCGGCACCGTCGGCCAGCGCACGCACGTAGCCGCTTCGCACCGCCGCGCCGACTCCGCGATTGGTCGCGTGATCGACACGGACGACGCGGTGGTCTGCGGCCGCGACCTCGTCGACGGCTTTGGCCGTCGCGTCCGTGCAGCCGTCGGTGACGACGACGATGCTGCGGACGAAGGGCGGAACGGCACGCAGGGTGTCGGCAATCCACCGCTCGGCCTGGAAGGCCGGCACGACGACCGCAATGTGCAGAGAGGCCAGGGCCTGTTCGAGCTGGGCGTTCAACGGGCGTTGGCCGTAGCGCCGGAGCGGGGCACAGGCAAGCCTGGCCCCCTGCGCGGCGGCCGTGAGGGGCGTTTCGGCCGGGCGCGCGCCCGATACGGCTCGCTGCCGGCCCGGGCAGCCCGTCCCGGAACCGGACAGGGGACGGTGTGAGTCGGGACCGCCCTGCCGCTACGATCACGGATCAATGCACCGGTGTCGGCCGGATCGCGGGGAGCCCGGGTACATGAATCGCCGCATACTCACGCTGGTCGCCGTCGCCCTTGCCTGCAGCGCCGCGCCCGCATCCGCAGCATCCCCGGGCCAGTACAGCCTCCAGGAGCGCAGCTACAACTACACAGGCGAGCCCAGCGGCTGTCGCAACATCTTCGTCAGCGGCAAGCTCGTTCGCATCGAGGATTGCGGGGCCACCAGCGGAAAAGGGTACACGCTGGTGCGGCCGGACCGCAACCTCGTGACGACGGTCAGAGCTGCCGACAAAATCTGCGAAGACCAGCCGCTCGAGCAGTGGCTCGCGAAATATTCCGGCAATCTTGCCGCTTCCGCCTGGAGCAGCGACACGTTCGTCGGCGTGCTCTTCGCGCTCGACAGGAACGAAGCGTTCGCGCGATCGGGCAGCGACGACACGGTCTCGGGAACGGCGGCGCGAAAGTACACGCTGGCCGCTGCCGCCTCGGTCGATCCCACCGCGAGCACGACGTTCTGGCTTGCTGCCGATACGGGACTGCCGCTGCTCATGGAAAACCGTTTCGGGGACAACCAGTACTCGGTGCGCACGCAGTGGACCGCGCCGGTCGTCGCGCCGCAGAGTGCCGCGCTGTTCGAGAAACCCGCAAACTGCGCCGACGTCACCGCGATGCAGCAGATCGGCTTCGCCTCCGCCGGAGCAACGGGGACGCTGCTCTCGGCAACAGGGGCTTTGGTTTCTGCACCCGGAAAAACCGCACCCGCGCGGCCTTCCGGCATTCGCAGCGCCATTTGCGACGGCAGCCGCCTCGTCGATGTCTCGGCAGAGGGCGGCGCGAAAAACGCCGTCTCACAGGCCGGAGACGGCGGCCTCGCGTTTCGCGTGCAATCGGGCGCCGTCGATCCCGGCGCGTGGTGCCTGCTGATGCCGGAAGAGTATGCGGCGTCGCGCCGTCCGCTGCCGGTGCACGCCGGTGCGGTCTCGTCGGGACCGTGCCCGGATGCGATCCGCTCGAAACTTTCCAAGGCGCGCTCGCGGGAAGTCGCCAAATGCCGCCTGCTCGGGGAAATCCAGGGGCTCGGCAGCGTCGTCGTCGCCGAGTACGCCCGCAGCCGCCGCGACCGTCTCGCCGCCGTCGCGCTGCTGGACGGCGATCGTGTGCTGATCCAGGACCTGGCCGGCAGCCGCGACGACAACTACGTCTGGCGCGTCGATGACGGCGGCATGTTCGATCCGTCGGCGTTCCGGCTGCTGTTTGCGATGCAGGGCCAGGCAGGCTCACCGATCGAGATCGGCTATTCGTGGAACGGCGCCGAGGGCGAGAGCCTCGCGCTGCTGCGCTCGACGGGAAACGAGCTGGTCGAAGTGAAGTCCGGCTTCCGCCACCGCCAGCGTTGATCGGGAAGGGCACCCTGTAGTGCCTACCCGGGCAGTGCGCGTCAGTCGTGGATCACGACGCTGCGGATCGCGTCGCCCTTGGTCATCTCCGTGAACGCGTCGTTGATGTCGCCGATCTTGATCCTGTGCGACACCATGCCGGCCAGGTCGAGGTCGCCCTTCTTTGCGAAGTTGACGTACTTGACGAAGTCGTGGCGCACGTCGGCCGAGCCGTACATCGTGCCGATGATCGCCTTGTTCTGCAGCGGAATCATGCCGCCGGGAACGGACGTCTCGTCCATGATCGACGGGACGCCGACCCACACGCAGCGGCCGCCGGGACGCGTCATGTTGAGCGCCTGACGCTGCAGGGCCGTGTGGCCGACGACTTCGAACGCGAAGTCGGCGCCGCGTCCCTCGGTCATGCCCTGCACGAAGTTGACTGGATCGGTGACCGCCGGATCGCACGAATGCGTCGCGCCGAATTTCGTGGCCGATGCGCGCTTGGCCTCGTTGAGGTCGATCGCGATGATGCGGGCCGCACCCGCGATGCGCGCGCCCTGGATCACCGACTGCCCCACTCCGCCGCAGCCAATGACGGCGACCGTCGAGCCCTTGGTAACCTGTGCCGCATTGAGCGCCGCGCCGACGCCGGTGGTCACGCCGCAGCCGATCAGGCAGGCCTGCTCGAGCGGGAAATCCGACGGTACCTTGACGAGCGCCGCCTCGTGGACGATGGCCTCTTCGGCAAACGTCGCAAGACCGCCGACTGCGCCGAACATGCGGCTGCCGTCGCTTCTCACGAATGGGAATCGGCTCATGCCGATGGTCTGGCCGCGCTCACAGCAGAACGGCTGGCCGTTGGTGCAGAAGAAACACTCGCCGCAGATCGGCACGAAGTTGCCGATCACGTGATCGCCGGCCTTCAGGCCGCTCTTGCTGTCGACGGCGGATACGACGACGCCCGCGCCCTCGTGGCCGAGGATGCATCCCGGCGGAATCGGAAGCTTGCCTTCCCAGATCGAGAGGTCCGAGTGACAGACCCCGCTGGCGACCCACTTCACGTGCACCTCGCCCGGCTGGGACGGTGCATCAAGAGTCAGCTCCTCGACGGGCATCGGTTCGTGATTCGCAGTGAAAAGACAGGCTTTCATGGGCGGGCTAGATACCGAACGTTCGTTGCAAAGAAAACCCGCCCGAGGGTCCGCCGAACCCGTTTGGACGGACCCTGACGCGGGAGTACCCTGCGCAGCGGGGCCGACGCGATCTCGCTTTCGCGAATGCTCGAAACGGTCGTAGTGACCCGGGATTCGGGGCGGCGAGCACCCCCATTCGCGCGTCAATTCTGGTCGCGGGGACGGCGGCCGGCGGGACCAAGTCGATTCAAAGTGGAATGAGCGTGGAAGCGTCATCCGTCGCGGACGAGGAGCCTCTCGAAAGGGATTTCGAGACGGCCCGCTCCCGCCTCGAGCGCCATACGCTGATGGCGTCGGTTGCGACGCGCTTCATTTCGGTTCCCACCGACCAGATCTCCGCTGCCGTCGAGGACGCGATGTCGGCCATCGGCCGTTTCGCCGGCGTCGACCGCGTCGCGCTGGCGCTGTTCGACGACAAGTACGAGCGATGGTCGATCGACCACGACTGGCACTCGCCCGGGCTGTGGCCGCTCAAAGGCCTCGTCGAGCACGTCGCCCCGTTTCGCTGGGGCCTGCCGCAGGTGATCGCCGGATCTCCAGTCGAAGTTCTCCGGCCCGACTACCTGCCGCGCCTTGCCAACAACGAAGCGCTGCTGCTTCGCGGTCTCGGCCTCGGCGCGACGCTGCTCATCCCCGTCTACCGGCGCGGCAAGGTGATCGGCTTCGCCGCCGTCTCGACGACGCGCTTCCGTTCGACTCCATGGCCGCGAGCGGTGCACGAGCTGCTCGAGCTGCCCGCAAAAATGATGGTGCACGCGCTCGACCGCAGCGTCACCGAACAGAGACTGCGCGAGAGCCAGGCGCGCTGGCAGAGCCTTTGCGAAAGCAACGTCGTCGGCGTCTTCACGATGGGCCGCAGCGACGGCCACATCATGGAAAGCAACGAAGCCGGACTCGCGCTGCTCGGCCGCAGTCGCAGCGACCTCGCCGCGGGCGGAGTCCTGTGGAGCGACGTCTCTCCCGGCCAGGACGACGACTCGAAAATGCTGGCAATCCTCGATCGCACGGGCCGCGTGCTGCCGTGGGAGAGGCACCTCGTGCAGCCCGACGGCACCGATGTTCCGGTGCTCTGCTCGCTCGCTTCGCTTGCGCCGCAGTCCGACCAGGTGCTCGCGGTCGCGATCGACCTGCGCTCGCGCCGGCGCATCGCCGAAGAGCTGCGTCGCCGTGACGAAATCGACCGCTTGCACGCCGAGCTGTCGCGCCGACTGCTCAGCCTGACCGGAGAGAGCGTCGAGACTGCCGTGCGCGAAGCGCTGGCCATCGTCGCCAACCAGTTCGGTTTCGACGGGGTCGTGGTCTTCGACGTGGACCCCGATGCCGAGATGGCAACCAGGCGCGCGTGGTGGTCGCGTCCCGAGGTGCGGCGCGTCGAGCCGGAGACGAGCATCGCGCTGGCCGGTCGCGCGTGGTGGCGCGAGCGGCTGCGAGCCGGACGCACCAGCTTCATCGGCGACGTCGAATCGCTTCCGGAAAACGCGCGTGGCGAGCGCGAAGCGATGGAACGCTTCCACCTGCGCGCAGCCATCAGCGTCCCGCTGCTTCCCGGCGGCGTGCTGCGCGGCATGGTGCTGTTCTACTCGGCGCGGCGCATGGAAGTCGCCGACGACCTGCTGGCCACGCTGCGCGTCTTCGGCGACATCATCGCCAACGCGCTCGAGCGCCTGCGCGTCGATCGCGAGATCCAGGATGCCGTCGCCACGCTCGAGCGCCGCGTCGAGATGCGCCGCCGCCAGCTCGAGGCCAGCAACGCCGAGCTGGAAGCCTTTGCGTATTCGGTCTCGCACGACCTTCGCGCGCCGCTGAGGACGATCGACGGCATGTCGCAGGTGATGCGCGAGGATTTCGCAAGCGAGCTCGGCGACGACGGCGTGCTCCTGTTGCGTCGCATCCAGAGCGCCACCCAGCGCATGAGCCACCTGATCGACGGCCTGCTCCAGCTTTCCCGCGTCGTACGCACCGAAATGGAATGGCAGGAGGTCAGCATCAGCGACCTCGCCGAAGGCCTCGTCGACGAATTGAAGCGCCGCCACGGCGGCCGCGACGTGCAGGTGCGCATTGCCCCGGACCTCGTGATGACCGGCCACCCGCGCCTGCTGCGCATCGCGTTCGAGCAGCTCCTCGACAACGCGTTCAAGTTCACCGGGCTGCGCAGCGACGCGCTGATCGAGTTGGACGGGCGCAACGACCAGAACACCATCACGTTCTTCGTGCGCGACAACGGCGTCGGTTTCGATCCCGAGTTTGCCGAAAAGCTGTTCGGGGCTTTCCAGCGCCTGCACGGGGCGGCCGAGTTCGAAGGCCACGGCATCGGGCTTGCCACCGTCGAGCGCGTCATGCGCATGCACGGCGGTAGCGCGCACGCGCGGGGAACGCCCGACCGCGGCGCCACCATCGAGTTGACGTTTCCGCGCGTCGCCGCGAGCCCCTGATGGCGGGCGCCGATATCACGCTTGCGGCCCGTTCCTCCCTCGACGGAGACGTCTACGAGGCCATGCACGCGCGCGTCGAGGCGGTGCTGGCGAGCACGGCCGGCGACGACGAAGCGCTCGAGCGGCACATCCGCTTCGAGGAGCTGACGTCCGAGCTGGCGACCGAGTTCATCGGACTTTCCGGCGAAGAGCTGGAGTCGGCGCTCGGACGTGCGCTCGAAAGAATCGCCACCGTTGCCGGCGCCGAGCGGGCAACGCTCGTGCGCGTGGAGCCCGAATCGGAGCGCCTGGCCGTCACGCACGACTGGACCTGCGGCGCTCCGGCGCACCTTCTTCGCTCGTTGCACGGCCAGCGCGGGATGCGCTGGTCGCTTGCCCAGCTACGCGAAGGGAAACTGCTCTACTACCACGCCAGGGACGACCTGCCGCCGGAAGCGACGCAGGAGCGCACCGGGTGGGAGCTGTTCGGACTCCAGTCGATCCTTGCCGTCCCGGTGCGCAGCACCGACGCCGAGCTGCTCGGGTTTGCCGTGTTCGCGACGACGACGCGGCGCGCGACCTGGCAGACGCACGAGCTTCCGCTGTTCGACCTCGTCGGCGAAATGCTGCGCAGCACGTTCGAGCAGCAGAAGCTTCGCACCGACCTCGACTTCAGCGAGCTCAGGCTGAACAGGCTCCTCGAGTCGGGGGCGATCGGCATCATTTCGGCCGATGACGAGGGACGCATCTGGGAGGCGAACGACGTCGCGCTGGCGGTGACCGGGTTTTCGCGCGACGACATGCAGGCGGGGCGCCTGCGCTGGGACCAGCTCACTCCCGCCGAATACCAGCCCCAGACGATGGCCGCGCTCGAGCAGATCGAGCGCTCGGGCCGCAGCGACCCGTGGGAGCAGGACATTTACCGGCCCGACGGCACCCGCGTGTCCATTCTCGCGTGCGTCGCCCGCATCGCCGAAGCGCGCGCCAGCCTGCTGATCTACGCGGTCGACATCACCGACGACAAGCGGGCACAGCGCGAGCTGGCGCTGCGCAACCGACTGGCACGCCTGATCACGCTGTTCTCGACGCGGCTCATCGCCGTCGCGCCGTCGCGCATCGGCGAGACCATCGATGAGGCACTGAGGGAAACGGCCGGGGTTCTCGGCATCGACCGTTGCAGCGTGTGGATCGACCACGAAACCGTGCGCGACAAGGCCTTCTGCACCCACGCGTGGGATCGCGAGAGGCCGATTCCCGATCCCCTTCAGATTCCGCCGCTGGACCGCTCCCAGTTCCCGTCGTGGCAGCAGGATTTCGGGCAAGGCCGGGCGATGGTCGTACGCGATGTCACGGCCGCGTTCCCGGCGGGCGCGCGCGAGCGCCGCTTCCTCGAAGCGCACGGCGTGCGCTCGGGCGTGGCGGTGCCTTTGGTTGGAAGCGGCAGCTCGATCGGTTTCGCAACCTTCGGCACCGCACGCGTCACCGACTGGGCTGAGACGACGGTCGCCCTTCTGAGCGTGATCGGCGAGATCTTCGCGGCCGCGATCATCCGCGGCCGCGCCGAGGAACGGCAGAGGCGGGTCCACGCCGAGCTCGAATCGCGCATCGTCGAGCGCACGCTCCAACTCGAGAGCGCCAATCGCGAGCTCGAGGCGTTCAGCTACGCCGTCTCCCACGACCTTCGCGCTCCGCTGCGCGGCGTCGACGGATTCAGCCGCATCCTGGTCGAAGATCACGCGCAGGGGCTGCCCGAGGACGCGCGCAACGTGTTGCACCGCATCCGCGCGACCAGCCAGCGCATGGGCGAGCTGATCGACGCTTTGCTCAAGCTGTCGCGCATCGCGCGCCTGGAGCCGCAGTTCGAGCGCACCGACCTCTCGGCAATCGCGCGCGAGCTTGCCGCGGCCCTGGCAGCCGCCGAGCCGGAGCGCTGCGTCGAATTCGAAATCGAAGACGGGCTGGTCGTCGAAGGAGAGCCGCGCCTGCTGCGTGCCCTGCTCGACAACCTGATGCGCAACGCGTGGAAGTTCACGTCGATGAGGCCTCGCGCGTGCATCGATGTCGGCAGCGAGCTCGTGGACGGCATTCGTACCTACTTCGTCCGCGACGACGGCGTCGGCTTCGATCCGTCCCAGGCCGAACGCATCTTCACGCCGTTCCAGCGCCTGCAGAACTCGCGCGAGTTCGACGGGCACGGAGTCGGGCTGGCCACCGTCAAGCGCATCGTCGGCCTGCACGGAGGATCGGTGTGGGGTATCGGCGAAAACGGAAACGGCGCGACGATCCGCTTCACGCTTTCCGGCCGCGCCTGACGACGCGGGCGTTCGCGATGGGCACGGAAAGGGCCGCGCTCGTCGCGCTCGAAGGTTCGAGCCCCGTCAGCTCGTGTACGCGGAGTTGAACTGCACGTATTCGGTCGCAAGATCGCTCGTGATCACCGTCGCCGTGCCCGGCCCGCTGCCGAGCCGGATCGCCAGCTCGTAAGCGTCCGCCTTCATCACGCGGCGTGCGGCCGCGAGCGCATCCTCGGAGATCACGACGCCCGCGCGCACGAGCGCGACGTTGCCGACGCGCACCTCGAGGGCCTGAAGGTCGAAGGTCGCATCGGTGTTGCCGAGCGCCATCACGAGGCGGCCCCAGTTCGGATCGGCGCCGGCCATCGCGCAGCGGACCAGCGGCGAGTTGGCGATGCGGCGCGCAACGCGGTCGGCCTCCGCATCGCTGGCCGCGCCGCTGACGATGACGTCGACCATCTTGGTCGCCCCTTCGCCGTCGCGCACGACCATGCGGGCGGTCTCCTCGAGCACCGCTGCGACCGCACCGGCCACGACTTCGTAGCCCGGCGACTGCGGTCCTTCGATCGACGTCCCGGCAACCTCGCCGGAGGCCATCAGCACGCAGGTGTCGTTGGTGGAAGTGTCGCCGTCGACGCTGATGCGGTTGAAGCTTCGCGCCACGCCGCCGGCGAGCATCGCGCGCGCGGCTTCATTCGAGACCTTCGCGTCGGTCAGCACGAAGGCCAGCAAGGTCGCCATGTGCGGCTCGATCATGCCCGCGCCTTTGGCCATCGCCGCGACGTGGATCTCGACGTCGCCGACGCGCACCTTGCACTCGGTCCATTTCGGGAACGCATCGGACGTCATGATCGCGCGCGCGGCAGCGCCGAAGCCGCGCTTGCTCAGCGAATCGACGCCGTGGGCGATCGCGCGCGCCATCACCCGGTGGTCGAGCGGCACGCCGATCACTCCGGTCGAGCACGGCAGCACGAGATTCGGCGCGATCGCCAGCCGCGAAGCAAGCTCTTCGCAGCTCCAGCGCGCGAGCTTGAGGCCCTGCTCGCCGGTCGCGCAGTTGGCGTTGCCGGAGTTGATCATCACGGCCTGGAGCTGGCCGCCTGCGGCATGCTCGCGTCCGACGATCACCGGCGCGGCCGCGCAGCGGTTCTGCGTGAAGACGGCAGCAGCCGCGCAGGGGCGATCGGCGACGATCAGTGCGAAGTCGCGGCGTCCCTTCTTCTTGATGCCGCCGTGGACTCCGCAGAAGCGGAATCCGCGCACGCTCACCGGCGAAGCTGCAGGCTCGATCTTCACCGACCTCCTCCGTCCTCGGCTACGCGAGCTTGCCGTGGCACTTCTTGTACTTCTTGCCGCTGCCGCAAGGGCAAGGATCGTTGCGGCCGACGCGGTCGGCAGCGGCGCCTTGCTGGGCCGGCCTCTGCGCCGGCGCCCTCTCGGCGCCGTGCGACAGGATCATCTCGCGCTCGGCGCGCTGCCTCTGCTCTTCCAGGCGTTGCTGGCCGATCCTCTGCTGGATCGCTTGCGTGATCGCCGGTTGGCGCCGGGCCGCCGCCAGCTCCGGATCGACCGACTCCGCCTCGGCACCCGGCTCGACGCTGCCGTGCTCGACGGCGATGGCCGCCTGGTCGGCCTCGGCCTGCGCCATCCGAGCCCTGGCCTCTTCCTCCGTGATCGGCCTCAGCGCGTACAGCTTCTCGACCGCGTCGTCCTCGAAACGCGCGATCATCTTCTCGAACAGCTCGAATCCTTCGCGTTGGTACTCCTGCAGCGGATTGCGCTGCGCGTAGCCGCGCAGCCCGATGCCTTCCTTCAGGTGGTCCATCCCGAGCAGGTGGTCCTTCCAGTGGTGGTCGATCGCCTGCAGCAGCACCCAGCGCTCGAGCTGGCGCACGACGTCATCGCCGAACTCGCGCTCGCGCGCTTCGTACGCTTCGCGCGCGAACTCGACGAGCCTCGCTTTTACCGCTACCGCGTTGACCGCGTCGCGCTCGTTCTCCGGGACGTCGAAGTGCAGGTGGTAGTGCGAATACACGCCTTCGGTGAGACCCTTCCAGTCCCAGTCCGGGCGGCGGTCGCCGACAATGAAGGTGTCGACGAGCGCTTCGGCCTGCTCGGTCGCAAGGCTCAGCGCTTCGTCTCGCAGGTTCTCGGCGACGAGGTATTCGCGGCGGCGGGTGTAGACGATCTCGCGCTGCTTGTTCATCACGTCGTCGTACTCGAGCAGGTGCTTGCGCATGTCGAAGTTGTGGCCTTCGACTTTCTTCTGGGCGTTCTCGACCGCGCGCGACACCATGCCCGATTCGATGGGAATGCCTTCTTCCATGCCGAGCCGTTCCATCAGGCCCTGGATGCGCTCGGCGCCGAAGATGCGCAGCAGGTCGTCCTCGAGCGACAGGAAGAATCGCGAGGACCCGGGATCGCCCTGGCGACCCGAACGGCCGCGCAGCTGGTTGTCGATTCGCCGCGACTCGTGGCGCTCGGTGCCGAGGATGTGCAGGCCGCCGGCTTCGAGCACTTCCTCGCGCTCGGCCTCGCACTGGAGGCGGAACTTCTCGAGCATCTCGGGAAAGTGCTGGTCTTCCTCGCCGAGCTGGCAGGCACCGCGGGCCAGGAACTGCGCGTTGCCGCCGAGCACGATGTCGGTGCCGCGGCCGGCCATGTTCGTCGAGATCGTCACCCCGCCCTTGCGCCCGGCCTGCGCGACGATCTCGGCCTCGCGCGCGTGCTGCTTGGCGTTGAGCACGTGGTGCGGCACGCCCTGGCTTTTCAGCTTGGCGGCCAGGAATTCGGATTTTTCGATCGAAATCGTGCCGACGAGCACCGGCTGGCCGCGCTCGTGGCAGTCCTTGATCTCCTCGATGACCGCGTCGTACTTCTCGCGCTGGGTCTTGTAGACGACGTCGGGATGGTCCTTGCGGATCATCGGCCGGTTGGTCGGCACGACGATGACGTCCAGGCCGTAGATCTTGCGGAACTCCTCGGCCTCCGTCTCGGCCGTTCCCGTCATGCCCGAGAGCTTCTGGTACATGCGGAAGTAGTTCTGGAACGTGATCGTGGCCAGCGTCTGGTTCTCGCGCTCGATGCGCACGCCTTCCTTGGCCTCGACGGCCTGGTGCAGGCCGTCGCTCCAGCGCCGGCCCGGCATCAGGCGTCCCGTGAACTCGTCGACGATGACGATCTGGCCCTCGTGGATCATGTAGTCCACGTCCACCTTGTAGATCGCATGGGCACGAAGGCCCTGGTTGACGTGGTGCAGGATCTCGATGGAGGCCGGATCGTAGAGGTTCTCGACGTTCAGCAGCTCCTCGACCAGCGCGACGCCCTCGTCGGTGAGCATCGCCGAGCGCTGCTTCTCGTCGATCGTGTAATGCTCGTCCCGGTGCAGGCGGGGGATGATGCCGTTGATCGTGTAGTACTTCTCGGTGGACTGCTCGGCCGGGCCCGAAATGATCAGCGGCGTCCTGGCTTCGTCGACCAGGATCGAGTCCACCTCGTCGACGATCGCGAAGTTGAGGTCCCTCTGCGCGAACGCGGACACGGAGAACTTCATGTTGTCGCGCAGGTAGTCGAAGCCGAACTCGTTGTTCTGCCCGTACGTGATGTCCGAGCGGTACGCGCGCATGCGCTCGTCCTCGGGCATGTCGTGGTAGATCACCCCGACCGACATGCCGAGGAAGCGGTAGATGCGCCCCATCCAGTCGGCGTCGCGGCGGGCAAGGTAGTCGTTGACGGTGACGAGGTGGGCGCCTTTGCCCGTGAGCGCGTTCGCGTACAGCGGCAGCGTGGCCACCAGCGTCTTGCCTTCGCCGGTCTTCATCTCGGCGATGCGGCCGGCGTGAAGGATCATCCCGCCGATCAGCTGGGTGTCGAAATGGCGCATCGAAAGGACGCGCTTTCCGGCCTCTCGCACCGTGGCGAAGGCCTCGATCAGCACCTCGTCCATCGGCTCGCCGCGCTCCAGCCGCTCGCGCAGGAGCACGGTCTGGCCGGCCAGCTCGATGTCGGTCATCGCCTCCATCTTCGGCTCGAGCTCGCCAATGCGCACGACGGCGGGCCTCAGGCGCTTGATGAAGCGGCTGCTGATGTCGCCGATGATCTTTTTACGGAGCGTGTCGAGCATCGTGGCGGGGCGGATTCCTTCTTGCGGAGGCTCTCGGGGACGGCCTGCACGGCCCAACTGGTGGGCGGGCGGGTCGGCGACCGCTACGGGTAATCACGAACGGGTCAGAAGTAAACCAGCGCCCTGATGGAGAAGCCTCCGCGGGTCCGCGACCGGCAAATGTCTCCCGGCTCGCTGCGGCCGCGCGCTCACTCGCCGCCGACCTCGGGCTCGCTTTCGACCGCGGCGCGGATCCAGCGCCACACCTCGTCCATGCCGGCACCGGTTTCCGACGAGGTCTGCAGGACGATCGCCGGCGCGACCATCTTTCGGATCGCCGCGGTCTGCGACGCCAGCGCCGAGCGCTTGAGCTTGTCGGTCTTGGTCAGCACGATCGCGTACGGGACGCCCACCGACTCGAGATATTCGGCCAGCTCCTGCTCTTCCTTTTCCGGACCGCGCCGAACGTCTGCGAGCACGAGCGCTCCCGCCAGCTCCTCGCGCGTGGAGAGGTAGTGCTCGACGAGCTTCTTCCACGTCGCGCGCTCGGCCTGGGAGCGGCTCGCGTAACCATAGCCGGGAAGGTCGACCAGCGTCATCGCGTCGTTGATGTCGAAGAACATGAGGCCGCGGGTGCAGCCCGGCGTGCGGCTCGTGCGCGCAAGCCCCTTGCGACCGGTCATGCGGTTGAGCAGCGACGACTTGCCGACATTGGAGCGGCCGGACACTGCGATCTCGGGGTGCCGGGCCGGCGGCAGCGAGGCAATGGTGGCCGCGCCGGCGCGGAATTCGGCCTGGGAAATTTTCATGGGGCTCCGCTTCGCGCGCTGCTTGCCTTCCCGGAATGCCCCGAAAACGCGAGAGGCCGTTCCCCTGCGGGAACGGCCTCTCGAGGGTTTCCTTCGCAGGAAAGAATCAGCCCGCGGCGATCTGCTTCTTGATCGCGCGCACCTGGTTGACGAAGCTTTCCTTGATCGCGCTGCGCTGCACGTCCTCGGAGATCGGCAGCGCGACCTTGTCGGTCTGCTTCGCGTTGTACACATACAGCGTCTTCTGCCCGTCGGGCGAAGGCGTCAGCGAGTAGGTGCCGTCGATGTCGGCGATGGTCGACGTCAGCGTCTTCAGGTGGAGCGTCTTGGTCGCATCGTCGAAATCCATCGAGACGGTGAGCTGCTGAAGGTTGTCGAGCGCCATCACGTGGATCTCGAGCTCCTTGTGGTTGCCCTCGTCCTTGAGGATGTCGCTCTTCTTGTACTGGTCGCTGTTCTTCGAAAGCATCTCGGGATGCTTCATCGCCGCCCACACCTTGTCGGGCGTCGCATCGATGCGCGACTCCATCTTGATCGTGAACACCTTGCCGTCCTTGGTGAGGTCCGCGGAGGCGATCTCCTCGATCGGCCCGTCCCACTTGACGGCCGCGCTCCTGGCACGGAAGTAGCCGGCGATCTGGTCGCAGCCGGAAATGCCTGCGACCGCGACCACGGCTGCGGCGACGACGAAAAGACGTGCTTGGTTTTTCATATAGTCCTCTTGGGAAAAAGTGGTCCGGACACCGGAGCGCAGCCTGGATCGGGCCGCCGCGGCCTCGAAGCCTGGTGTTCGCGCGCGGACGCTGCGGCGCCCCGGCACGACCGAAGCGCGAAGTTAGCCCGTCCCCTTGCGCCAGACAACCCCGGGCAGGTCAGACGCAGGAAGGCTCAGAACGTGCTGCCGGAGCTTGCCGAGTGGTCGTCCGAGGCCAGGCCGTCCCTCGTTTCGGAGCCGGGCCTGCTGCGGACGCCGTTGAAGTGCACCGGCTCGCGGCCGCTCATCATGTCGGCGGTCAGCACGTAGTCACCGCCGAGAGAAGGCACCCACACCCCGTCGGCCACCTCGCGGTTCGCACCCGAGAGCACGTAGGCAAAGCTGCCCGTCACCCCGCCGAGCACGCCATACGTGACCTTCACCGGCATGTAGACGATGTTGGCGAGCACGGCGACCAGCCCGATGCCGAAGTCCGAGCTCGCTTGCTTGGTCTGGGACTCGTGCGCCTGAGCCGCCATCGGAGCCGCCAGCACAGCAGCCGCGGCAATCGAAGCCGCCAGCCGAACGATCGTACGCTTGTTCATGTCTCTACCTCCGCTCCACATCCTCACCGGCCCCTTCGATGTCCGGGCCGGGCCGGCCTTGCGCCGGTTCTTCCTCTTCTTCTTCTTCGAACCGCCTGCGCCCCTGCGGGCCGAGGCTTTTGGAACCGCCTGCGCCCCTGCGGGCCGAGGCTTTTGGAACCGCCTGGCCCGGATGGGGCGCGGTTCCATCCCTCTACTGTGCCAGTGCCAGCGCCCGCAGCAAGAGCGCCCTCGTGCCCGAGCCGCCAGACCGTTTTCGTCGTCGCGTCAACTCTCGACGCGAAAGACGCAGCCCGCCGGCAGCCGTTCGACCAGATCGGCGAGCGCCCGCTCCACGTAAGCCTCGTCCTTGCTCTCCAGCGTAAGCCGCACGCGATAGTCGGGATCCGAAAGCTTGGGGTACGAGCCGAGCAACAGCTCCGGGAACGCGAGCAGCGTCGCGTTGAGGAACTCGGCAATGCGGGTTTCGTTTTCGCACACCAGGATCTGGCGCAGGAAGTACGGCCGCGCGCGCATGCGGTCGCGAAGAGCGAGCACCTTGGTCTGGAACAGCTCGGGAATGCCCGGGAGGATGTAGACGTTCTCGACGACGACGGTCGGGAACGCGAGCTTGTCGTCGACGATCAGCTCGGCACCTTCGGGAATCTGCGCCATCTTCAGGTGCGCGGCATTGAGGCGATTGCCGACGAAGCTCTCGATCGCGCGGCGAAGCTCGATGTGCTCGACGAGCGGACGCCCGAACGCCGCCGCGACGCCGTCCATCGTGATGTCGTCGTGCGTAGGTCCCACTCCGCCGGACGTGAAGACGACGTCATAGCGCCGCGAGAAGACGGCAACCTCGGTCGCGATCTGCTCGAGCTCGTCGGGGATGACGACGACGCGCTCCAGCGCGACGCCGATGCCTCGAAGCTCGCGCGCCAGGAACGGCGTGTTGGTGTCGATGACCTTGCCGGAGAGGATCTCGTTGCCGATCACTACCAGCGACGCGGAAAGATGGTCGTACACGCGGGCAAAGCCTACCATGCGGCCGGTCAGCGCACCATTTCCTCGTCCAGGTCCCGCACCTGGGAGACCAGGTACTCGCGCAGCTTCTTCTTCACGCCCGCTTCCATCTGCCTCACCCTTTCCCGGCTGACGCCGTAACGGTCCCCGAGCTCCTGCAGGGTCAGGGGATCCTCGGCGACGAGGCGCTCCCGGTAGATCTCGGCTTCGCGGCCCTTGAGGCCCTTGCCGAACTCCTCGAACTTGCCCTTCATCAGCGCGTAGAACTCGCCTTCGGAGACGTCGTCCTCGGTGCTGGCTCCCGGCGCCGGAAGAACGTCGAGCATCGTTCCCGGCCCGCCGTCGTGGCCGAGAGGAGTCTCGACCGACACCTCCGACGAAGTCGCCAGGCGCTGGTCCATCTCGATGACTTCCTTCTCCTTGACCCCGAGCGACTCGGCGATCTGCCGCGTCGACGGAGTAAAGCCGAGGGACTCGAGGCGCGACCTTTCCTTCCTCAGGTTGAAGAACAGGCGCCGCTGCGCCTGCGTCGTACCGACCTTGACCAGGCGGAAGTTGTTCATCACGTAGCGGATCACGTAGGCGCGGATCCACCACACCGCGTACGACGGAAAGCGCACGCCGCGATAGGGATCGAACTGCTTGACCGCCTCGAGAAGTCCGACGTTGCCCTCCTGGATGAGGTCGAGCAGGTTGTGGAACGCCCTCTGGTACTCGCGCGCGACGATGACGACCAGCCGCAGGTTGGCCGTGATCAGCTTGACGGCCGCGTCCCTGTCGGCGTGATGGAAGTAACGTACCGCGATCTCGTGCTCCTGCTCGCGCGTCAGCACGGGATAGGTGCGGATCTCGGCGAGGTAGCGCGACAGCGCGTCGCTCGGCGCCAGTGCCGAATGGTCCGCGCGCGCAGGAACGGCTTCGTCATTGGCGCGCACTTCGATCTCGTCCGTGGAGTCGGGAGCCGCTTCGTCGCCGAAGTGCGCGTCGAGCACTTCGGACTCGAGCACCTCGGGCTCCATGCCGGACTCGTCGGAGAAAACCTCCGCGTCGACCGACGCTTCCTCGTCGACCTGGTCGTCGTGGCCCGCGTGGGCCGCGGCGGCATCGTGGGCGGAGAGTGCGACAGGGGCATCGGCGCGGCGCCCGGCGGCGGGCGCCGGCTTGTTTCCCTTCGTGGTCACGGCCGGCTTCTGCGCGGCCGCGCGAGCGCGGGTCTTCGGCGCCGGCTTCGGGTCGGAGGCGGAGTGCTCGGGCCCCTCGGCGGCGGAGGGCTGCCTCGCGGCCGCGTTGGACGCAGTACGGTCCTTTTTGCCGGAAGACGGCTTGGCGGAGACGAGCTTGTCGGAGCCGGACTTGCCGGAGTCCCGTTTGGCGGGTGCGGACTTGTCGGAGGCGGGTTTACGCGCGGCCATCGAGCCACCTGCTGCCGTCGCGGCTGCGGATGCCTGGGCCGCCGCGGTAACGGCGCTGCCTGGGACTCAGCCGCCCGCCGACGGATCGGAAATCGGTGAAACGACGCCGGCAGCGATCTCTCGCAGCGACGTGACGACTTCCTTGTTATCGGTCTCCACCAGGGGACGCGCACCGCGCAGGAGCTGTTTGGCGCGGCGGACGGCCACGGTGGCAAGCAGGAAGCGGTTGTCGACCTTTTCGAGGCAGTCTTCTACGGTTACTCTTGCCATCGCACTTCCTCAGGAGTCGGGCGAGGCTATGGCCGCGTGGCGGGGAAGTCAAAACGTCGCGCAATCGATGGGGAAACTCATGACCGCAGCTGCGTGGATCGTGTTCTGGGCCCTGGCATTTGCCGCAACCCACATGGGATTGTCCTCACTTCGGGTGCGGCCTCGCCTCGTCGCCACGATCGGACAAGGACCGTATCTCGCCATTTACTCCCTCGTGGCGTTCGCGACCTTCGTACCGCTGGTCCGGGTGTGGCTCCGCGATCTGCACGGCGGCGGCTTCCTGTGGAACCTTCGCGCGTATGCGGTGGTTCACGTCGTCGCGATGATGGTCTCGTGGGTGTTCTTCACGATGGCGATCGCGGCGCTGGTGCAGCCGAGCCCGGCCAGCGTGGGGCCGCGTGCAACCACGCGAGCGCGCGGCCTGACCCGGATCACGCGCCATCCGCTGTTCATGAGCATCGGGATCTGGGCGCTGGCGCACACGGTGCTGAACGGATTTGCCAACGACGTGCTGTTCTTCGGCGGCATCTTTGTCGTCGGCCTCGCCGGCTGCATGCACCAGGATGCGCGCAAGCGCGCGACGGAGCCGGAGCTGGCCGAGTTCTACGATGAGACGTCGCTGCTGCCGTTCGTCGCGATCGCGACGGGGCGCAATCACCTCGTGCTGTCGGAGATGCCGTGGATGGGGCTGGCAGCGGGGGCAGTAGTGGCGTCGATGATCTATCACTACCACGCGGCGATGTTCGGATAGCGCGCGAAGAAATCAGCCCGGCGGCCTGCCTGCGGTCGCAGTCGCGGTCACCCCGCGCCGGCGGCGCAGCAGCGCAGGAAGTACGAACATCACGACCAGCATGATGCCGATCGTCAGGCGGTCGTCGCCGACGGCGCTGCCGACCCACAGCGTCATCAGCATCAGCAGCGCGAAATAGAACATGTCGCCGGTGATCGCGATGGCCCAGCCCGGAATGAAGCCGTGCCCGGCTGCCGCAGCGGCAGTGCGCCCCGTCATCGGATCGACGCCAAAAGCGACGAGCACCAGGGCAAGCACGCTTCGCCCGTCGCCGTATTGGGCCGCCGACTGGCGCGCCGCTGTCCGGACCGCCGAGACGATGCGCCCAAGCGCCGGAACAGAGCGGCCGAGCGCCCCGATCATCTTGAGCATCGGCTCGAACACCATCGCGAGGATCACGTCGGACACGAAGTAGAGCCACATCATCAGCGGCCACGCGATGCCGCGCGCGTGCGCCATCAGCACACCCGCCGGAATTCCCCCACCGACCGGGACGAGGAAAAGCAGCAGCACGCCTTTCCAGCCGCCGGGCCAGCTGGCGGGAATCGGGGAAGTGGGGTCGAGCAGAGCCCGCTGAAAGTCGTCGAGAGTCATGGCCGTGATGCGCCACCCTGCGGCGGCGCGATCCGGTCAAATTGCCTCCGTCGGGTTCGCGCCGCAACCGGACGGGCGAACTTCGCGGCCGTCCCATCCACATACGTACCTGTTTCCGCGTTTCTCGAGAGTCCGTGTCCGCGACTTCGCGTTCGTCCCTATTGCGCTGATCCCCCGCCTGTAGCCATTGCACGGCGACGAGCATCGTCGCCCGTTCGAGTGTCGCAGACATTTCGCCCGCGACGAAAACCGAGCTCGCCGACCTGAGACGCGAGTCCCCGTTCGCGCAAAAAATCGCGAGTCATTTTCGCGTTCGTCTGGTACGCGGATCGTATTGCGAACGAGCGACGCGCGATCCTCGCTTACAATTCGCAAAATTGGACGCGCGACCCGTCGCTTGACGACGCAGCCGCAACATCACTACCGACGTGTTCGTGGGCTGACAAGAAGGGACGCAGTTCACACACGGCGGCGCGGCAGCGCAGCGGAGGGACGCTGCGCGCCGGCCGCCAAAAAAAGAAGGAGGACTATCTCCATGTGCAATCGCCCCGGGCCAGGGTGGCGCGCTGCCGTACTCGCTGTCATCGCTTCGGTGTTCGCCGCTGCAACCGCCAGCGACGCCCAGCTCATCTCGAAATCTTCAGGACAGGTCTGGATCTCCAGCGCGAGCGCATCGGTGACTCCGCCGGCCAACTGTTCTCCCGGCCAGGCCTGCCTCGTCGAGATCCTCGCGATCAACATCACCGGCCACAACTTCGGCGCCACCAAGGGGGACGTAAACCTCGCAGACACGTCACTGCTCGGTGCCGGAGCGAGCCTCGCCTGGTCGGACACGGCGATCGGGATCACATTGCCCGTCGGATTCACCCGCATGATGGGCAATCACCTGCTCGAGGTAGTCACGTACCAGGGCCTGACCAATTCGGGCACGCCGTATCGCGGAGCATTCGATCTCGCGGTCGGCACGACCCTGATCGGGCCCCAGGGCGACAGCATCACCGGCCCGACAGGTCCTCAAGGTCCCCAGGGACCGCGAGGCCCGCAAGGACCGGGAGGAGGCAACGGGCCGACGGGTCCCCAGGGCAATCCAGGATCCAACGGCGTCAACGGCCATGACGGAGTGCCCGGACCTCCGGGCTCCCAGGGACCTCCGGGACTGCAGGGAAACCCGGGCCATGACGGGCGCTCCGCGCACGGCGCCGCGGCCAAATGCAACAGCGTATCGATCGGCACCACGCCAACCGTGATCGCGACGTCGGCGCCGATCACCGGCGGCGACCGGTACCTCGCCAACGCGACCGTCAACGTGCCGTATGCCGGCGGCCAGGGCTCGGTATCGTGCAGCCTCGATGCCTTCGAGGGAGCGACGTCGAAGAACGTCGACACGTCGGACTCGATGCTTCTCAGCAACAATCAAAACTCGTCGAAGGGACCGATCGCGCTCGGAGGCGACTATACACCGTCGAGCAGCTCGGCTTCCGTTGTGTTCAAGCTTTCGTGCTCGGCTAGCGCTTCACGCACGGTGTCGCACTGCGTGCTGACCGACCAGGGGACGTTCAACTAGGGTTGCGGGGAAACCCCGGACCGAGGGGCTTTTCCGCAGCCTGCCAGTCCCCCGCATCGTCCTTGTTCGACCGGCGTTCGTAGCGGTGACACGGCGCCGGAGGAGGATTCATCCGCCGCGCGGCGGCACTGCGAATGAATCCTCTTCAGCGCCGACGCGGGGCCGCTGCTTCGTCGCCGCGTCAGGATCGCCCCGAGCGCGCGGCCAGCAGGTATTCGACGTTTCCGTCGGCGCCCCGAAGCGGCGACTGCATCGAGCCCAGAAGCTCCAGCCCAAGCCCGGCGGCTGCAGTCTCTACGCCGCGCAGCGCCGACTGCCTTGATTCCTCGTCGACGACGATCCCGCGTTCGGTCTGCGCCGAAGCCACCTCGAACTGCGGCTTGACGAGCAGAACGAAGTCGCAACCTGACGGCGCGGCGATCGCCACGAGGTGCGGCAGCACGCCGGCGAGCGAGACGAACGACAGATCTGCAACGATCACGTTCGGAGGCGCGGCGAGCGGGGATGCATCGAGGCTGCGGACGTTGGTACGCTCCATCAGCACGACGCGCGGATCGCGCCGCAGCGCCCACGCGAACTGGCCGTAGCCGACGTCCACTGCGTACACGCGCGCGGCACCGCGCTGGAGCAGGCAGTCGGTGAATCCGCCTGTCGAGCAGCCGGCATCGAGGCAGACGGCTTCGCGGACATCGATGGCAAAATGCTCGAGCGCGGCATCGAGCTTCTCGCCGCCGCGTGAGACGAAGCGGCGCCGCGCCCGCACGCTGAGCAAGGCATCGGCCGCTACCTGCTCGCCGGCCTTGTCGACGCGCCGCGTGCCGTCCAGGACCAGGCCCGCGAGCACGAGACGCTGGGCTTCGTCGCGCGAGGCGGCAAGGCCGAGCGCGACGAGACGCTCGTCGGCGCGAACGCGGGAAGCCAGCTCAGGCTCCGGGATGAGCAAGGGCCGGAGCGACGGCCTCGGTGGCAACCTGGACGAGAAGTGAGGCATCGCGCGAGAACGACGAAAGCTCGGCGAGCGCCGCATCCAGCTCTTCGCGCAGCATCTGCTGGGATCGCGGCACGCCGAACAGCGAGGGGTACGTCAGCTTGCCGGCCTGCCGGTCGCCGCCTTCGCGCTTTCCGGTAACGACGGTCGGAGCGATCTCGTCCTTGATGTCGTCGGCAATCTGGAACGCGAGCCCGAAGCGCGTGCCGAAGCGCGTCAGGCTCTGCAGATCCGTTTCGCCGGCGCCGGCGAGCAGGCCGCCGACGCGCGCCGACGCGCGCAGCAGGGCCCCGGTTTTTCGCGCGTGGATCGCGTGCAGCAGCTCCACGTCGCCGGCAGCGGCCCGCGCATCCGCGCGGCCGTCGAGCCCGTCGGCCATGAGGTCGGCCGCCTGACCGCCGACCATTCCTTCGCGCCCGGCCGCACGCGCGATTTCACCGATCGCGAGCGCCTGCAGCGCCGGCTCGCAAACCGGCTCCAGCATCACGACGAAGGCCTCGGTCAAAAGCGCATCGCCGGCGAGGATCGCGATCCCGTCGCCGTAAACGACATGGTTGGTCGGCATTCCGCGGCGAAGATCATCGTCGTCCATCGCGGGAAGATCGTCGTGGATCAGCGAATACGCGTGGATCATCTCGAGTCCGGCGGCAAAGCGCACGAGGCGCGACGACTCGGTTCCGAGACTCTCGGCCACCGCCAGCAGCAGCAGCGGGCGAATGCGTTTTCCAGGCGTTCGAAGCGAATAGCGCATCGAATCGACGAGCCGGTCCACCCCGAACGTCGATGCGCCGGCCGGCTCGAGCGCCGGCAGCGTTTGCGACAGCGCGTCCTCGATCGAGGAGGCAAGGTCGGCGACTGTCACACGGCTTCGCGTCGCGGCACCGGTCATCGAACGTCTTCGGGATCCTCGTCGTCCGGATCTTCCTCGTCGACAACCTCGGTCTCCTCTTCGAGGAGGGAGCGGCGAGCGGTCGCTGCAAGCGGAGCCAGCGACGCCGTGCCGTCGGGACGCCTCGTCAACTCGTCGATGCGCATCTGCGCGGCATCGAGGCGGGCATGCAACGCCCGCACCAGCGCAATGCCCTTTTCGAACGTGGCGAGCGACTCTTCGAGCGGCAGCTCACCAGCGTCGAGGCGACGCACGGTCTCCTCGAGCTCGGCCATCGCCTGCTCGAAGTCCGGTGCGCCCCGGTTCGCGTCGCCCTTCTTGCTCACTTTGCCCATCGTACGTCTTCGTGGCCTTGCCGCAGCCTCGCTGCCGCTTCCAGGTCTGCGGGGCGATTGACGTTGGCCAGCTCGCCGCCCGATCCGGCCTCGACAACGAGCGGAGCCAGCCGGGAGAGGAGACGGTGCAAGGCCCTGTTGCCCTCCCTTAGCCCAGCGGCAAGCTGCCGCAAAGCGCTCCTCGGATAATACGCGACCAGGGGCTCGATGCCGCGGCTGCTGCGAGCGACGACGGTGCGACCGCTGCGCCTGCCGAGCGCAGCCACTGCGCTGAGCGTGTCCTGCCGCAGCAGCGGAACGTCGCACGGGAGCACGAGCACGCCGGCTCGCGCATGCAGCAACGCTGCAACGAGGCCGCCGAGAGGCCCCGCGCCAAAACCGGCATCCTCGATGAACGTCACGGCCGCCGGTCGTTCGAATGCGCCGCGACCCGCGACGAAGACCTCGCCGTCGGCGCAGGCGCGCAGCAGCGCCAGGCTGCGGCCGGCAAGCGATGTCGAGCCGAACGGGGCGTGCCTCTTGTCGGCGCCGAAGCGCCGCGACCTGCCCCCGGCAATCAGCACGCCGTCGATGCGACTGCGAAGCCTCGTTTCGAACATCGGCAAAAGCTGCTGACTGCGAAGCGCCCGGCGCTCAGAAGTCGTAGTCGCTCTTCTTGTCCTTTTCTTCTTTCGGCGCGTGGTGCTCGCCGCTGATCTCGGGAACGCGAAGCGTGATTCCCGGCAGGCTCGTGGGATCGACCTGGGCACCGGCCAGGCGGGCACCGAAATGCAGCGCCGCGCGCGAATTGGCCGGCATGCGGCCGATCGGCGCGCCGTGGTGCACCCAGTCTCCTTCGCTCACGTACACGTCCCCGAGGCCGGCGTAGTAGGTGTAAAGCCCGAGGCCGTGATCGAGCACGACGATCTTCGATCCCGGAACGTCGGCCACCAGTGCGACGATGCCTTGCGCAGACGCGGCGATGTCGCTGCCGGGGCGGGCAGCCAGGTCCACGCCAGTGTGAGGATCGCCGAGGCTTTCTTCGCTGGTCCTGCGCATCGCGAACGTCGCGACCATCGGTCCGCTGGACGGGCTCTCGAAGGCTCCGTTCCAGTAGCGGTCCAGCGTGATGCGGTTCCACAGCGAGACGAGCCGCGGATTGGAGCGCGCCAGATCCTCGAGGGCGAGGTCGTCGCGCGATATCGGCCTTTCGTTGCGCGCTTCGTCGTCCATGCGACGCGGGCGCACCGTCACGACGCGGCTGCCGTGGCGCGATCCGACGTCGTACGTCATCTCGTATGGCCCGGGCAGCGTGTCGATGTCGACGGCAAAATACACGACGAACATGCCGTCCTCGATCTGACCGAGGTAGCGGCGGCCGGCCACGGTTACCGTTCCGCCGCCTGCTCCCGCCGGTGGCCGCACCTGGAGTCGGATCACCGCGCCGGGATAGACGATGGGAGGATCCATCACGACGTAGTACGGCAGATGCTGGGCCGGCTCTCCGTCCATCTCTGCGCGGGCGTCATGCACGGCCATTCCGATTGTTACGGCGCAGGCGAGCAGCGACGTGACAGCGACGATTCTCAAACCTTTCGTCATCGTTCCTGTTCCTCCGGTTCCGGGTGGCCCGTCTGGTCGCCGTCGAGTTGCTCGCGCGCCGGCTCCGCCGCATCGAGCGGCATCGCAGCCGCGAGCTCGCGCCATACGACGTCGGCACCGGCGCGGCCGCGGCGAAATCGCAGCTCGATGCGGTCGCCGACCGAAACTTCCGCGGCGTCGCGCACGATCGCGCCGCCGACGGTGGCGAGGCTATAGCCGCGCTCGAGCACCGCAAGCGGGCTCAGTGCATCCAGGCTCGAGGCGAGCTGGGCCAGCCGCCGCACCGGAGCGGCAATGCCGGCGCGCAGCGCCCGCTCGAGCAGCATCGCGCAGCGGTCGGCCCGCTGGCGAATGTCGGCAATGCGCGCCGCCGGGTGGCGAAGCCGGCCGCCGCGAGCGTCGACGTGCATGCGAAGGCCTGCCAGGCGCCGCTGGATCGCTTCGTGAAGGTGAAGGGAACTCTTCGCGAGCTGCGCGGCAAGCTCGAGGCGTACAGGCACGACGGCTTCGGCCGCAGCCGTAGGCGTTGCCGCGCGATGATCGGCCGCCAGGTCGCACAGCGACACGTCGACCTCGTGCCCTACCGCCGAAACCACCGGCACGGGAAACGTTGCGACCGCACGCACGACGGCTTCGTCGTTGAACGCGGCCAGGTCTTCGCTCGCGCCGCCTCCCCGCCCGACGATCACGACGTCGCAAAGACCGAACGACTCCAGTCGCGACAACGCGGCGACGATGCCGCGAGGCGCTTCGGCGCCCTGCACCACCGTGGATGCGAGCACGACGCGGACGCCGGGAAAACGCCGCTTCAGCGTCACGAGGATGTCGTGCAGCGCGGCGCCTCCGCGCGAGGTCACGACGCCGACGACTGCCGGAAGCCACGGCAGGGGTCGCTTGCGCTCGGTTGCGAACAACCCTTCGGCCGCAAGCTTGCGACGCAGAGCTTCCAGCGCGGCCTGCGCCGCACCGGCGCCGACCGGCTTCATCGCATTGGCGTAAAGCTGCATGCGACCACTGCGCGCGAACACGCCGAGGCGCCCGCGCACGACGACTTCTTCGCCCTGGCGCGGGTTCCACGCGAGGCGGAACGTGTCGGTGCGCCACATCGCGCACTCGACGCAGGCGCCGTCGTCCGAGAGAGTGAAGTACAGGTGGCCGCTTGCCGCGCGGTTGACGCTGGTCAGCTCCCCGCAAACCAGCAGGTGCGGAAAGTCGCGCTCGAAGTTGCCCTGCACGAGGCCGAGCAGCTCGCCGACCGTCAGCGGTGCTTCGTCGTCGAAGTCGCCGGCGGCGGCGGACACGACCTCAGTTCGCGGCCGGCGCAGGCTTCGCCGCGGCCGCCGCTGCGGCTGCCGGAGAGCCGATCGCTGCGGTGGCAGTCTTCGCCTTGACCGACTCGGGCAACGTGAATCCCGCGACGCCGCCGATCTTGGGAACCTCTCCCTTCCACGTCCCCATCAGCTCGATGGCTTTCTTGAGCTGGGGATCGTGCGCGGGATCGAACTCGTCGCGCGAATGCGGCGTTTCTTCGTCCTTGTCCTTCGCGTTCGCGTCGGGCTTGGCAGCCTCGACGACCACGTCCGGATCGATGCCGTGCTCGTGGATCGAGCGACCCGACGGCGTGTAGTAGCGCGCGGTCGTGAGCCTGAGCGCCGTGTCGTCGCCGAGAGGCAGGATGGTCTGCACCGAGCCCTTGCCGAAGCTCTTGATGCCGACGATCAGCGCGCGCCGGTGGTCCTGCATCGCGCCGGCGACGATCTCCGACGCGCTGGCCGAGCCTTCGTTGACGAGGACGATCATCGGCACCATGCGGCGCGTGCCGTCGGCCTTGGCGAAGTAGCTCGTCGTCTGCGATTCCGAGCGCCCGTTGACGCGCACGATCAGGCCCGCATCGAGGAAGAGATCGGAGATCGAGACGGCCTGCGTGAGCAATCCGCCCGGATTGTAGCGAAGGTCGAGGATGATTCCGTCCACCCCGCCCTTCTTTTCCTTGTCGAGCTTGTCGAGCGCCGCGACCAGCTCGTCGCTGGATCCGTCCTGGAAGCCGGTGAGCTTGACGTAGGCCCAGCGCCCGTCGACGAGGTGCTCGCCGCGCACGCTCTTGATGTGGATGACTTCGCGCGTCAACTCGACATTGACCAGGTCGTTGACGCCCTTGCGCTTGAGGCTGAGCTTGACCGTGCTGCCGGGCTTGCCGCGCATCCTCTCGACCGCAGTCTGCAGCGGCATGTCCATCGTCATGTCGTCGCCGATCTTGATGATCTGGTCGCCGGGCTTGATGCCGGCGCGGAACGCGGGAGTGCCGTCGATCGGCGTGACGATGGTCAGCAGGTTGTCGCGCACCGTCAGCTCGATGCCGAGGCCGCCGAACTCACCGTGGGTCTCGATCTGCAGTTCCTTGTAGCCCTCGGGCGTGAGGTAGGAGCTGTGGGGATCGAGCGAAGCGACCATTCCCTTGACCGCACCCTCGACGAGGTCGTGCGTCGAGACTTCGTCGACGTAGTGGCGCTGCACGATCGCGAGGATGCTCGCGAAAGTCTCCAGCTCTTCGTACGTGTCCTTGGCGGAGGTGGTCGAGGCGGCAATGACCGTTGCAGTCAGGATACTCCCGAGAGCACCGGCCAGAGCGAGGGAAAGAAAGAAATTCCTGCGGTTCTTCGGCGGAAACACCCGCGGAGTATAGGCAAACCCGGCTTGCCGAACAACACGGGTTCCCGCATCGGGGTGGGCAAGACGGCCAATCGGAGCTGTGAGCGCCGCAGAAGTCGAAAAACAGCGCCGTCAAGGCGCGGAGCCGGGAACGCCGGCTTTCAGCCACGGCATCGGATCGATCGGCTGGCCCTTGTCGCGAAGCTCGAAGTGCATGTCGGCGTCGTCGTCGGGAAGGGCGCCGACCTCGGTGCCTGCGCTGACCCGGTCGCCGTCCTTGACGCGGACCGTGCCGAGTCTTGCGTAAACGGTGTGATATCGGTTGCCGTGACTGACGATCACGGTGTTGCCCATGCCCGGAACCTGTCCGACGAACGACACGCGCCCGTCGGCGACGGCCTTGATCGGGGCATCGTACGTCGCCCGCAGGATCACGCCGTGGTAGACGGCGCCGCTTTTGTGCTGCTGTCCGTAGCTCGCGACGACCTTGCCGGCAACGGGCGCCGCGAGCGTGCCGCGCGCGGCAGCGAATTTGTCGGACTCGCGATCGTCGCCGCCGAAAAGACGAGACAGCAGGCCGCGCTTCGGCGGCGCAGCGGCGTTGTCGGGCGGCGGCGCGGCCGCAGGAGGCGCACCGCTCGGCGCGAGCACCGCCGGTCCCTCGTCCACTTCCGGATTGGCCGCATCGGATCGGATGTCGGCCGCAGGCGGCGCCGCCGGCTTGGCTGGAACGCTCGCCATCCGCGTGTCTTCCGCCGCCGGCTTCGATGCTGCCGGACCAGCCGAAGGCGGCGACTGCTTTCCCGTGGCAACCGCCGGCGGCGGCAGTGGCTGCGCTGCCGGTCCTGCGCTCGCCGCTGGTCCAGCAGCCACCGCTGCGCCTGCGACGGGCTCGCGATCCTGGTTTGCCCTCTGCGCAGAAAGACGATCGAGAGCCGCGCGCGCCTGCGCAGCCTTTTCGAGCGCCGCTTTTTCTCGCGCGGACTGCGCCGAATCGGCGGGAGCAGCGGGCGCCTCACCCGCCGGCGCAAGCAGTTTGCGCCTGGCATCCTCGAGCGACGTGCCGCCGTCGGCAGGTGCACCGGCGTCGCGGGCCTCACCGTTGAGCCAGGTGAAATCCGCGCCGTTGTGCCCTGCCGCATCGGCAGTGCCCGCGCGAGTGCGCGCAGCAGCGGCGGATGCGATGGCGCGCTCCATTGTCGCCGCAGCTTCATCCCTGCCCGCAGCGTTGCCGCTTGGCGCACGGTCGTCGCCGGCACCGTCGTCCGCCGCCCGTTGCTCGTCATCGTTGGCCGCTTCTTCGGCTTCGCCGCCACCGCCGCCTGCACGCGCATCGACAGCCGCCTGCGCGCGGTCGAGCGCCGCCTGTGCTTCGGTGCGCGCCGCTTCGAGGTCGCGAAGCTCAGCCGCGATGGCCGCTTCGTCGGCGCGACTTCGATCGAGAGAGGCGATGACGCTTCCCTGCTCGACCTGGATCTTCTGGAGCGCCCCGGACTGGGTGCCGGAGATCGACGCGAGATAGCGCGACAGGCGGCGAGTGGCCGCAGGATCGGGGCTCCAGCCTGCCGCGCCCGCACCGAGCTTGGCACTTCGATAGACGGCATCGATGCGCGCACGATTGCGCTCGTCGATCTTCGTTTTCTCCGACTCGAGCTCGTCGGCGCGGGCAGCAAGCTTGTCGCGCGGCGCGGCATTGGTTTCGCTGCGGTGGTGGTTGTTGTCGATCTGCGCATCGAGGTCGGCCACGTGGGAGCGCGCATCCGTGAGCGCGTCCTCGACCGGATCGCGCTGGATCACCGGCTTCGCTGGTTGCAGCGCGCGAGCGCGCTTCTGCATGATCTCGTCGCGGATTTTTTTTGCGCGCTCGAGGCGGAAGTCGGTCTTCGGGGGCGCCGTTTGCGCTGCGGCGGGCATCGAGAGGGCGAGCGCGAGCAGGCACATTGCGATCGCAGCGCCGCGCTTCAGCGCCATTCGGAAACCCGCCGCATGCCCATCGCGCTGCCGACTCCGCCGAGCAGCGCGCCCCAGACCAGCAGTGTGAGGCACTGGTGGGCGCCGAGAAACGCGATCCTGGAGCCGAAATCCGGCAGGTTCTGGCGGATCGGCGTCGCGACGGCTTCGAACGCGAAGAACAGGGCGCCGATCGCAAGCACGGACGCGAAGACTCCCTCGAGGATACCAGCCAGCACCACCGGTCCCCAGTAGCCGCGACCCACGGCGCCGACCAGGCGCAGCACGTTCATCTCGTCGCGCCGCGTATAGGCCGCGAGCTGGAACGTCGTCAGCACGATCATCAGCGAAGCGACCAGCGTCAGCGAGCCGAGCGCCCACGCGATCCACCGCACGACGTCGGCCGCCGTCGTTCCGGAGACGACCGCCGCGCGGCTGGACTGGATGTCCGATACTCCCGGCAGCGCGCGCCACGACGTGATGCGCGTGTCGACGTCGGTGTCGCTCAGCGAGCGGTCGAGACGGATCTCCAGCGATGCCGGAAGGAACGACGGATTCAGTCCCGACAAAAGATCGGAGGAGTGATCCATGTTCTGCGCGAGGAACTGCCAGGCTTCCTCCTGGCTCACGTAGCGGATGTCGGTGATCGCCGAGTCGGATTCGATGCGCGTGCGCGTCGCGACGACGTCCTTTTCGCCCGCGTCCGGACGGAAGTAGAGCGAGACGTCGATGCCGGAGGCAGCCCAGCTGACGACGGAACGATAGGCGTTCGACGTGATCAGCAGCACCGCGCCGGCAAACAGGACGCTGGCGGTGATGCTCGCGACCGCAACCCAGGAGGCGGCAGGCGAAGCCTTGATGCCGTCGAGGGCGCGCCGGAAGTAGTATTCCAAGGTGTTCTGCCTCTGGGGCGGCTCAGGCCGGCAGCTCGTCGAGAAGCGATTCTTCGGACAGGCGGCCGCGGTGCATCACGAGCACGCGGCCCCGCACCACCGACAGCGCCTCCATGTCATGGGTCGCCATCAGCACGCTCGCACCGTCGGCGCACGCTTCGGTCAGGATCCTGAGCACCTGCAGCCCCTGGTCGGGGTCCAGGCCGAGCGTCGGCTCATCGGCCAGGATCAGCACCGGCTTGTGGACCAGCGCCCGGGCCAGCGCGACGCGCTGCTTCTCGCCGGCGCAAAGGTCGCGCGCGAAACATCCCGACGCGTCGTCGAGGCCCACGCGTTCGAGGGCTTCGTCGGCGAGGCGACGGGCATCGATGCGGGTGCTTCCGCGTACCTGGGCTGCAAGGGCGACGTTCTCGATCACCGTCAGACCTTCGATCAGGCGCGGTTCTTCAAACACGAGGCCGAGCTCGCGGCGAAGCTCGGCGATTCCGCCGGCATCCAGGCGTCCGAGGTTGCGGCCGTTGACGACGACGCTGCCGGCATCGGGCACGACCTCGCCGATCAGGATGCGGAACAGTGTGGTCTTGCCGGAGCCGCTCGGGCCCGTGAGCGCGGTGAACTCGCCGTCGGCGACGCGAAACGAGATGTCGACGAGGGCGTGACGCGAGCCGCCCCAGCTCTTGGACACTCCGTGAACGCGGATCATCTGCCCCTCACCTCAACCACCACCGGCCCTGCGGATCCTTGCGGCCCTGCGCAACTTGGGACAAGCGCCAGCGTGCCTGTCCGCCAACCTCGAGTGTCCGTCGATCTCAGCCTCCGAGAAGGCTTTCGACCATGCCCTGGAACTCGGCCCGGGACGGCGCGCCTTCGGCGGGCACCGGTCCGATGATCTGCTTGCGCACGCGGCCTTCGCGATCGACGAAAAACGTCTCTGGATAGCCGGTTATACCATACTGCGTGCCGATGGCACCGCCGGGATCGAACAGGACCTCGTAATGCACCGGTTGCCGGGCGAGGAAATCGGTTACCGCGCGCGAGTCGTCGTCGCCGGCTACCCCGAGCACCACCAGGCCTTTGTCCGCGTAGTCCTTCGCGAGCTTGTCGAGGACCGGAAGCTCGGCGATGCAAGGCGGGCACCAGGTAGCCCAGTGGTTCACGAGGACGACCTTGCCGCGGTAGTTCGACAGCTTGCGGGTGACGCCGGCGGACGACTGCAGCACGAAGTCCGGTGCGAGGTCTCCGACAGCCGGCGGCGCCGGCGGTCCGGAAGATCGACACCCGCCCGCAATCATCGCCAGCGGCGCGATCAGCGTCGCGCCAAGCAGAATCGCGACCGCGAGCCGACGGCCCCTCACCGCCGCATCCCTGCTCCCGGCGACACGACGCCAGGGTCCGCGGCTGCCTCGCTCCTTTCGATACGAGGAGCGCCCTCGCGCCCGCGAAGCCGGACGAGCCAGAGCGCGCCGACGATCGCCATCGGAAGGCCGATGAGCTGGGCCTCCGACAGCCCGAACGCGAATTTGGGCTCGATCCGGATGAACTCGACGAGAAAACGGAAAAACCCGTTGCCGACCAGGTAGACCGCGAACATCGCGCCGAGCGGCGG
Organism: Candidatus Binatia bacterium; assembly: GCA_036493895.1. NCBI lineage: Bacteria > Candidatus Binatota > Binatia (SeqCode) > Binatia bacterium. Next base: position 44,705 of record DASXOZ010000019.1, read on the forward strand.
ATTGCTGCGGCGCCAGCGCCACAAGAACAGGAAGACGGCGAAGTAGGCCGCCGCCTCATATAGAGGAGTCGGGTGCACGAGCACGCCCGGCTCGTGGTCCCACGGCACGATGCCGTTGGTGTAGGCGACGCCCCACGGCAGCGTCGTCACCGTGCCCCAGTCCCCGTCGCCGGCAACGTGGCAGCCGATGCGGCCGAGAGCCTGTCCGAGCATCAAGCCGGGCGCGCAGCAGTCGGCAAGGGTCGTGAAGCCGAGGCCGTAGCGACGGCCGAAGATCCACGCCGCCGCGGCGCCGCCAAGGAACCCGCCGTACCAGACGAAGCCGGAGCCGGCCAGAAGCTCGGAAATCGGTGCCTCGGCGAACGCTGCAGGGTTGTTGAAGATCGAAAGGACGCGCGAGCTGACGAGCCCGGCGAGGAACACCCACACGAGCAGGTTCCACATCTGCTCGCCGTCACCGCCGCGGCGCTCGAATTCCTTGACGGAGACGCTCGAGCCGAAATAGAAGCCGAGCGCCATCAACACGCCGAAGCTGTAGATCGTGATGGGCCCGATCTTCAGCAGTACCGGAAGCACAGTCGGATCATCTTAGGCGATAACGGGGACATTCCAACCCGGCGTGGTGCGCTGCGTCGTGAACCGCGCATTCTGCGCAAACCGGGCGAGATCCGGACCCGATGCCCGGCGAGATTGCGCTCGATCGGGCGATCTCCGTCACGCCGGCTTGTTCGCCAGCGCATGCTGGATGGTCGCACCCTCTTCGAGCATCGCCTGGTAGCCCATCACCAGGCGCGGGCGTTTCATCCCGATGACGCCCGTGAGCTTCCCCTGTCGCGCGAACAGCGCGACGAAGCGGAACTCCTCGAACTCCCCGTCTACCAGATGCACTTCGTCGTCCGGCGACGGATGTCCCGCCATCTGGATCTTGACGCCGTACTGGTCCGTCCACACGTAGGGAATGGGATCGTAAGGCTCGACACCGTCGGCGCCTCGCATCAGGCGCAACGCCGCGGCGCGACCTTGCGCCCCGGCGTGCACCCAGTGCTCGATGCGCACGCGAAAGCCGCTGCGGCGCAGGCTCTTCCAGCGCGCAACGTCGCCGGCCGCGACGATGCCAGGGGCCGCCGAGCATTTTTCGTCGCAGACGACGCCGTCCTCCAGCTCGAGGCCCGAGCCTTCGAGCCACGATGTCTCGGCGACCACGCCGATGCCGACGATGAGCACATCCACCGCAAGAATGCGGCCGTCGGGAAAGCGCAATCGTTCGACGCGGCCGTCGCCTTCGATGGCGGAGATGCTGGTCGCGCAGCGAAGATCGACGCCGTGATCGCGATGCATCCGCGACGCAAGTCCTCCGATGTGGCGACCCAGGGCGCGCACCATCGGCGCCGCAAGAGGCTCGATCATCGTCACGTCGAGCCCGCGCTCGCGACAGGAAGCCGCGACTTCACACCCGATGAAACCCGCACCGAGCACGGCAACACGCGGTGCGCCTCGAACCGCCGCCGCTTCGAGCGATGCGCGCAGCGAAAGCGCGTCGTCGAGCGTGCGCAGGTAGTGGACGTTCTCGAAGCCTTCGGCCATCTCCAGGCGCCGTACGCGCGCGCCCGTGGCGATGACGAGGCCGTCGAACGCGAGACTCTCGCCGCCGACGAGCGTGACGGTTTTATTCGCGACGTCGAGCGCGGCGGCACGAGTCGCGCGGCGAAAGTCCAGATCGAGATCGTCGAGCTTGCCGTGGCGAAGCAGCGTCTTGTCGGCGTCCCATTTGCCCGTGAGGATCTCCTTCGACAGCGGAGGCCGGTCGTACGGCAGGTGACCTTCGGCGCCGACGAGCACGATGTTGCCGGTATGACCCTCTTCGCGCAGCGTCTCGCAGGCTCGCAGGCCTGCCAGCGATGCGCCAACGACGACGACGTTGCCATTCGATGGAATCGCGTCACTCACGGGCGGGGATCATGCGCGAAACATCGGGAAAGGGAAGAATCCTTTTCTCGTAGCTTTGCGCAACTGCTAAGACCGGCCGCCCGACGGAGGACATCGCCATGGCCCAGCCCGAGACCGACGCCCGCCTTTTCGACATCATGTGGACCTGCCGCGCGATGCGGCGCCTCAAGCCCGATCCGGTGCCCGAGGAGACGCTGCTCCAGCTCGTCGACGCCGCGCTGCACGGCCCGAGCGGCAGCAATGCCCAGAACTGGCGCTTCGTGATCGTGCGCGACCGCGCGCAGAAGGAAAAGATCCAGGCGCTGTGGCAAAAGACGTGGGGTTTCTATCTCGAGACGTTCGCCACCGCCGACCTGCGGCCGGGCGAGACGGTCGAGCAACGCGACAAAACCAAGGCGGTGGCAACCGAGCTCGCCGATCACATCGCCGACGTCCCCGCGCTGATCTTCGTGTGCATCGCGCGCGACGAGCAGCTCGCCAAGGCGCTGGCCTCGCCTGCCACGTTGATGAAGCTCGTGCAGCATTTCGGCGTCGGCGGCGCCGTCAGGATGGCCACCGGCGGCCAGCGCATCTCGGGACTTGCCGACGGATCAACCGCTTATCCGGCGGTGCAGAACATCCTGCTCGCCGCTCGCGCGCTCGGCCTCGGCGCCGTGCTGACGACGCAGCATTTCTTCGTGCCCGGTCAGTTCGAAGCGGCGATCGGCCTTCCGTCGAACGTGACGCTGGCCGCGGTGATTCCTGTCGGCTATCCGAAAGGGAACTTCGGCCCGGTGAAGCGACCGGAACCGCGCGCAGTGGTGAGTTGGGATTATTACAGATCGTGAATGGGGTCAGGCACCAGAGGAATAGCGCGCCAGCCGATCAGTGACCCGGTTGACCGCCGCCGTTACTTGATCCCGACCGCCATCGAATCGGGGCCGCTGAGCGCCGTCACCCAGGTTTCGCGGAAGCCGACTTCTTTCATCCACTTCATGCAGTCGGCGCCGGTGAAATCGAAGCCGCCGCGGGTCTCGATGAGCATGTTCAGGCTCATCATCAGCCCGAAGATGTTGGCGCGGCGGTCGTCGTCGATCAGCGATTCGTAAACGATCAGCGCACCGCCGTCCGGCAACGCTTCGAGGGCCTTTTTGAGCAGGACTTTTTTCTGCTCGAGGTCCCAGTCGTGCAGGATCCGGCCCATCGCGAGCACGTCGGCCCGCGGCATCGGCTCCTCGAAAAAATTGCCGGCGTAGAATTTCATGCGATCGCCGACGCCGTTAGCCGCGGCATACTCGTCGAAGATCGGCGCGAGCTCGGGAAGATCGAAGCCGCCGCCACGGATGTGCGGCTGCGCGAGCGCGACCTGCACCGGAACGCACCCCTGGGCACACCCTACGTCGATGAAAGTCTCGTAGCGATCCCACGGAAACTTCTGCGCGATCGCGCGCGCCGCTCCCATGCTGATTCCCGTCATTGCCCGCGCGAACTGTTCGAGCCGTGCGGAATCGCTGTAGAGCACGGTGAACAGGTCGGGGCCGCCGTGCAGCATCTCGTTTTGAGGCTGGCCCGTCTTCAAGCCGTCGGTCAGCGTGCTCCAGAACGGATACAGCCGGGCGTTGGCCATCTCGAGGAAGCCGCCGATGTAGCTCGGACTTTTGCGGTCGAGGAAAGCGGCCGTCTCGGGCGTGTTCGAATACAGGGAACCGTTTCGCGCGAGCAGGCCGAGCGAGACGAGCCCGTCGAGGAAGTCGGCGCTGGAGCGAGAATGAAGGCCGAGCTTTTTTTCCAGCGCCGCGCGGTCGGCCGGCGCGGAGGCGAGCGCGGTGAAAACGCCGAGCTCGACGGCGCTCAGCAGCGTCTTCGATGCCGTGAACAGGCCGGCGATCTGCAGAATGTTGGCGGGGTTGAGGTCTTCGCTCACGTCACTCTCCCTCGCGCGAGGCGCTTTTCGGCGCGGCGCGCAGCTCTCCGGTGCGGAACCCGCGATGCCATGCCATAGCCGCCGCGTCGATTCGAATCCGCCCTTCGACCAGCAGCCTGCGGAAAAACTCCGGACCGAGGTCCAGGGTTTTTCCGCAACCTGCTAGGATCCGCATCCGATGACGTCCGTCACGTCCCTGCCGATCGATGCGGTCCTCGCGGACGTCGTCGCCTCGCTTGCGCGCCAGCCCAACCTTGCGCTCAAGGCGCCGACCGGCGCGGGGAAAACGCTGCGCGTCGCTCCTGCGCTCGTCGACGCCGGATGCGCCGGCGCCGTGCTCCTGCTCGAACCCCGCCGGGTTGCCGCACGCGCGGCGGCGCGGCGCATCGCGTTCGAGCGCGGCCGCAACCTCGGCGACGAAGTGGGCTACCACGTGCGCTTCGATCGCAAGACCAGTCGCGACACCCGGATCATCGCGATGACCTACGGCATTTTCCTGCGAAAGCTGCAGGACGATCCTTTTCTCGACGGAGTCGGCGCGGTCGTCTTCGATGAATTCCATGAGCGCAGCCTCGATGCCGATCTCGCGCTGGCGATGGTACGAAAAACGCAGCGGGAAGCGCGCGCCGAGCTTCGCATCGTCGTGATGTCGGCGACGCTGGAAGCAGCGCCGGTCGCGGCATTTCTCGGCGACGCACCGGTGATCGAGAGTGCGGGGCGGAGCTTTCCTGTCGAGATCGGCTACCGCGACGTTCGCGGCGTTCGCGACGTCGAAGCGGCTGCGGCGGGCGCGGTGCGGGAGGCCTGCGGCGAGAGCGCCGGCGACGTGCTCGTCTTTCTGCCGGGCCTCGCGGAAATCCGTCGCACCCGCGCCGCGCTCGACGGCTTTGCCTCGCAGTCGGGCATCGACGTCGTCGAGCTTTACGGCGACCTTCCAGCCGAAGAGCAGGACGCCGTGCTGCGCCGCGGCCCGCGGCGAAAGATCGTGCTCTCGACCAACGTCGCCGAGTCCTCCGTCACGATCGAGAACGTCACCGCCGTCGTGGACTCCGGACTTGCGCGGGTGATGAGGATGGACGCTTCGGTCGGCATCGACCGACTCGAAGTCGGCAGAATCTCGCGCGCCTCGGCCGAGCAGCGCGCCGGGCGCGCCGGCAGAACCGCGCCGGGAGTGTGCATTCGCCTCTGGAGCCAGCACGAGGACGCAGCGCTGAGGCCGGTCGAAGAGCCCGAAATCCGCCGCGTCGACCTGTCGCGCGCATTGCTCGAGTTGCGCGCGTGGGGCGAGGCGGATCCGGCGTCGTTTTCATGGTTCGAAGCGCCCGAGTCCGGCGCTCTCCGGAATGCGGACCGGCTTCTGCATGAGCTCGGTGCGATCGACGATTCCGGTTTGACCGCCGTTGGCCGGCGGCTGGCCGCGTTGCCTCTGCCTCCTCGCATCGGGCGCCTGCTGCTCGAAGGAGAAAAGCTCGGGGTGCGCGCTCGCGCCGCGCTTGCCGCCGCGCTGCTCGGCGAGCGAGATCCGCTGCGGCGCGACGGTGAACGGGGAGCACCGCGCCGTGCAACGACCGTGCACGAATCGGACCTGCTCGAACGCGTCGTTCTGCTCGAACGCTTTGCCGCCTCCTCGTCGCGCGCCGCGGCTGCGTGGCCCGAGCTTTCGGTGGGCGCGGCGCACGGGGTGCTGCGCGTCGCCAAAGACCTCGAAGCATCGTTGCGAGAAAATGGCGAGTCTGCCCGACGCGCGAAGGAATCGATCGACAGGGATGAAGACCTGCTGCGTGCACTCGTCGCCGCCTATCCCGACCGCGTCGCGCTTCGACGCCAGGCCGGAAGCGACCGCGCAGTCATGGCCGGAGGTCGCGGCGTGCGCCTGGCGAGCGAAAGCGTCGTGGTCACTGCGTCTCTTTTTCTTTGCGTCTCGATCGATGCCGGCCGCCGCGGCGAGCGTTCCGAGAGCCTCGTTCGCCTTGCATCGGCCATCGAGCCGGAGTGGCTGCCGCCGGCGTGGCTTTCGCGCAGTGTCGAGACGACATTCGACGAGGCCGGCGAAAGCATCGTCGCCCGCTCGGTCCTGCGGTATCGCGACCTCCTGCTGGAAGAAAAACCCGCCTCTCTGACCCGGGATGCAGCGGGACGATTGCTCGCCGACATCGCCGCGGCCAATCCGCGGCGTGCGCTCCATCTCGAAGACGAGGACGTGGCGTCGTGGCTGGCGCGCGTGCGATCTCTTGCGGGCTGGATGCCCGAGCTCGAGCTGCCCCGCTTCGAGGATGCCGACCTCAGCGCGGTTGCGCGCGAGCTTGCCGGCGGCCGCCGTTCCTTCGACGAGATGCGCCGCGCGCCGCTTCTGGACGCGCTGCGCACTCACCTTTCGTGGGAACAGCAGCGCGCGCTCGATCGTCACGCGCCCGAGCGCATCGCGGTGCCGAGCGGCAGCGCGATCCGGCTTCTCTACGAGCCCGGCCGCGCGCCGGTGCTGGCCGCTCGAATCCAGGAGCTGTACGGCATGGCCGAAACGCCACGCATCGCCGGCGGCCGGGTTCCGGTCGTGATGCACCTTCTCGCACCGAACCGGCGCCCCGAGCAGGTGACCGAAGACCTGGCGAGCTTCTGGAAGAATACCTACGTGCAGGTGCGCAAGGAGCTTCGCGCACGCTATCCAAAGCACGCGTGGCCCGAAGATCCACTGACGGCCACGGCCGAAGCACGTCCGCGCAGGAACAGGCCCCGCGCGTGACTCACTGAAGCGTGACTCACTGATGAAGGAAAGCCCAGGAGACCATCATGCAACTTTCCGTGCACGTCATTGCCGCGCTGGCAGTGTGCTCGCGCCTCGCCGACGTAGGCACCACCTATCTGGTAACGCCGACGCTGAAGCTCGAGGCCAACGCCATCGTGCGGCGTTTCGGCTGGCGGTTCGGGGCGCTGACGGTCGTGCTCGGCCTGTTTGCCTACGTATCGCCGCCTTTCGGCATCGTCATTGCGACGATGTCGTTCATCGTCGCTGCGTTCAATTCCTCGAAGATCCTCATGGCCAGGGCGCTCGGCGAGGACGAGATGGTCGAGATCGGCCGTCGCGTATTCCTGGCGACACCGCCGTGGCCCGGGCTGCTCTACCTCGTCATGCCGGGCATTTTCATCGCGGTGCCCGCGGTGATGCTGCTGCAGTTCTATCCCGACGCGTCCGAATGGGGCTATTACTTTGCGCTGGGAATGCTCGGCTACTCCCTGGCGGTCTTCGTGCACTATCCCGTCCGGTTTTTCCGGGTTCGCGCGCAAGCGAAGAAAGCCGGGCGATAGCGCACCGCAAGCGGTGGCGGCCGACGTACGGGTCGCGCGATTTGCTGCCCCGCCACGCTGTCTCTACAACCGTTCCGATGCGCCGGCCCCTCATCCTCGCGTTTCTTCTCTGGGGCTTGCCGCTTGCTGCGACGGCCGCGCCGGCCCCCGAGCCTGCGCCCGGCGTCCTGGCCACCGACGGCTACTTCGACGTCTCGCGCATCGACCAGAACACGTACGCGATCCACGAGCCGCGCTACTGGCAGCAGGACACGATGTACGTGATCAAGGGCGAGTCGCGTGCGATCCTCGTCGACACGGGCTCGGGAACCCGGGACGTCGCGTTCATCGCCGACAAGGTCACGAAGAACCCGATGACTGCGGTCGCGTCGCACGTGCACTATGACCACATCGGCAGCCACGGCAGCTTCCATCAGGTCGCGATGATCGACCTGCCCGAAACTCGCGCCGCCACCCGCGACAACTACTACTCGCCGCCGCTGTCGAAGAGCCTCGAGCCATTCGCATCGGGATTCCACGTCACCGAGTGGTGGAAGCCCGGCGACGTGATCGACCTCGGCAACCGCAAGATCGAGATCGTGCACATTCCGGGGCATTCGAGCGATGAAATCGCGCTCGTCGATCGCGCGAACCGCTACGCATTCGTCGGCGACCATCTCTACGGCGGGACCCTGCTCGCCAACCTTCCGGGCTCCGACCTCGGCCAGTACCTGCTTTCGACGCGAAAGCTGCTCAACGACTATCCCGAGGTGCAGACGTATTTCGGCGGGCACGGCGACGGTCGCATGCCTCGCGAGAAGATGGTCACGCTCGAGAGCCTGCTCAGCGGAATTCTCGAGAAGCGGATCGGCGGCCAGCGCCAGTGGTGGCTGGCCTTTGTGGTCGCACGCTATCCCGGCGACGGGTTTTCGATTCTCGCGGCCGCACCGTGAGCGGGGCAGATTCGAGCGACGGCATCGCGACCGACCGGCGGCTGCTTTGGTGGGCACGCAGGACCTCTACCGCTCGCCGGACCTTGCAATGAAGCACAAGGCGCAGGCGCTGGTCGTCTCCGGCTTCCTCGGCAGCGGCAAGACAACGCTGGTGCGCCACCTTCTCGAAGAGGGCCAGCGCGACGGAATCCGCACGGCCGTGGTGTCGAACGAGTTCGGCGAGCTCGGCATCGACCAGGCTGTGCTGGCTTCGAGCCAGGGCGACTTCGTCGAGCTTGCCGGCGGCTGCGTCTGCTGCCGCCTGGCCGACGACCTCCTGCTCACGCTCCAGCAGCTCTGGGAAAGAACCGGGCCCGAGCGCGTCGTCGTCGAGACTTCGGGCGTCGCGCTTCCGTACGACACGCTGATCAATTTCTGGCGCGATCCGGTGCGCGCGTGGGCAATCGACGAAAGCTCGGTCGTCGTCGTCAGTGCCGAGCAGGTCTGCGCCGGGCGCGACCTCGATGCCACGTTCGAAGACCAGGTCTGCTCGGCCGACCTCCTTCTCCTGAGCAAGACCGACCTCGTGAGCGAGGAAAACGCGGCGCGCGCCGAACGCTACCTTCGCGACATGCAGCCGGGCGTGACGATCCTTCGCGCCAGTTTCGGGGACATCGACTCGCGGGTGTTTTTTCCGCCCGAGCCGGGCTCGCGAGAGGCCGCGCGGCGGATCGAAGAGCGTGAGCACCGCCACAACCACCAGTCCTACGTCTGCGAAGAGCTTGCGGTTGCGGCGGGAACCGCCGAGGCGGAGATCCGCCGCCGCCTCGAGCAGCGCGCGCCGCTTCGGGCCAAGGGATTCGTCGAAACGGCCGCGGGATTGCGCCTCGTCCAGGGAGTCGGCACGAACGTCGAGATCACGCCCGTTCCCTCGCCCCCGCCGGCCGAGCTGCTCGGCCGGATCGTCATCATCGAGAGGCGGCGCAACTCGGCCCACGCCTGAGCCGCGCGTGCTTTCTTCGACGAACCGCGGCAATCATACCCCCAATGGCGAAAAGTAATGGGGACAGTCCCCATAGCGGCAATGGAATGGGGTCTGTCCCCAATGCGCTTCGGGTGCTCGACGCGTCGTCGTATTCGCGGCTGACGACGTTTCGTCGCAACGGGACCAGGGTTTCGGTTCCGATCTGGCACACGGTCGGCGGCGACAAGGTCTACATGTTCACCGAGGCCGGATCGTTCAAGGTCAAGCGGCTTCGCAGCGACTCGCGCATCGAGATCACGACCTGCGACTGGCGAGGCAATCCCGGCGGCGCGCCCACGTGGTCCGGCACCGGACGCATCGTCGACTCGCCCGCCGACGTCACGCGCGCCTACCAGGCGCTCGATCGCAAATACGGCTGGCAGAAATGGATCGTCGATGCGCTCTCGAAACTTTCGGGACGCTACGACGCGCGTGCGATCCTGGAGATCACTCTCGATGAGTGAGGCGCGCCCCGCCGACTGGAAAGACCACTTCAGCCACGCCAGCGACGACTACCGGCGCTGGAGGCCGCGTTATCCTTCCGAGTTGTTCGAGTGGCTCGCAACCAGTGCGCCTGCGCGCGAGCTCGCGTGGGACTGTGCGACCGGCAACGGGCAGGCTGCCGAAGGTTTGGCTTCGTGCTTCGCAGCCGTCGTGGCGACGGACGCGAGCGAAGCGCAGATCCGCGAAGCCGAGCCGTTCGATCGCGTCGAGTACCGCATCGCGCGCGCCGAGCAGGCGCCGCTCGAGGACGGCAGCGTCGACGTCATCACCGTCGCGCAGGCGCTGCACTGGTTCGACATCGACCGCTTCCACGCCGAGGCAGCTCGCGTGCTCAAGCCCGGCGGCGTGATCGCCGAATGGGGCTACGGCATTGCCGACATCAGCACGGAGATCGACCGGATTCTCAGACGCTTTGCAGGCGTAACCGTCGGTCCCTACTGGCCGCCCGAACGTGCGATGATTGATACCGCGTATGCCGGCGTAACGTTTCCCTTCGATACGATCGATGCACCGCCGTTTGCGATGACCGCGCGCTGGAGTCTCGACCGCTTCATGTCCTACCTCGGAACCTGGTCGTCGGTGAACGGCTACCGGCGCAGCGTGGGCAGCGATCCGCTGCCGGAGTTTCGCGAAAAGCTCGCAACGCTGTGGGGCGACGGCGACCGCGAGATCCGGTGGCCGCTGATCCTTCGTGTCGGGCGTTCCAGGTGCAGTGCGACCTCCGAATCGCGCCGCTCGCCTGCCCGCGGCTCAGCCGCCTGACCGTACGTCCCGGTGCCTGACGCCAGATGATTCCTCCGTACTCCGGCCCACTGTCGTTCTCTGTCGGGCCCCTGCACTACCAGCTTTTCGGTGCGCTCGTCGTCACCGGAGTTCTCGTCGGTCACAGGGTCGTGCTTCGCCTGGCAGCGGCGCGCGGCATCGACGTCGCCGAGATGCGAGCGGCCGCCGCATGGGCGCTGGTCGCAGGATTCATCGGCGCGCACGTCGTCGACACCGTCTTCTATCATCCGGAAAAAATCGCGGCCGACGGCGTCGTCGCGCTGCTGAAAATCTGGGACGGAATCAGTTCCTACGGCGGTTTCCTCGGTGCGCTCGTCGGCGTCGGGTTCTACTTCTTTCGCCTCAAAAAAAGCTGGTGGCCTCACGCCGACATCCTGATGCAGGGACTGGTGTTCGGATGGATCTTCGGCCGCCTCGGCTGCACGCTCGCCAGCGATCACCCGGGAACGCTGACGAGTTTTCCGCTCGCCTTCGCGTACCCCACCGGCGCGCGACACAACCTCGGGTTTTACGAGCTGCTGTTCACCGTCCTCGTGCTGGTGCCCGCGATCCTCGCGCTGCACGCACGCGAACGCTCGGCCGGCTATCGCCCGGGAATTTACACCGCCGCGATCGCGGCGCTGTATGCGCCGGCCCGCTTTTTGATGGACTTCCTGCGCGCCACAGACCTGCCGCATTCGGATCCGCGCGTCTACGGGCTGACGGCGGCGCAATACATTTCCGTCGTCGTGTTCGTGCTGGCGCTGGCCCTGCTGAGAAAATCCGCCCGGCCGCTGGCGACAACTGCGTAGGCGATAGAAAAACACTGCCGGAGGTCGGGCACCGCCGCGCTGGTGCTGGATCTCGGCGAGGTTCCTGCAATGGCAAAACGTGACAGGGTTCTCATTACCGGCGCTTCTTCGGGAATCGGCGAAGCGCTTGCGCGCCGATTCGCAGCGGCCGGCCACGACCTGGTGCTCGTCGCGCGCCGCCGCGCCAAGCTGAAAGCGCTGGCCGCCGCCCTCGAAAGCAAGCACGGCATCCGCGCCGCCGTCGAGGTGGCCGATCTCGCCAAGCCCGGCGCCGCCGCCAAGCTCGCGGCCAAACTGGCCAAGCGCCGCGTCGTCGTCGACATCCTCGTCAACAACGCCGGCATCAACGCGCAAGGCCGGTTCCACGAGATGCCGCCGGAGGAGAACCTGGACATCGTCGCGCTCAACGTCACCGCAGCAACCGAAGTGCTCGCGGCGTTCCTGCCGTCGATGACGAAACGAGGCCACGGCCGCGTGCTCAATGTTGCCTCGGCGTCGTCGTTCGTTCCCGTGCCGTACATGGCGACGTATGCGGCGTCCAAAGCGTACTTGTTGTCGCTGACCGAATCGCTGGCCGAAGAGCTCGACGGCACCGGGGTGACGATCACCGCGCTCTGCCCCGGCGTCACCGACACGCCGATGCTCACGTACATGGAGAAACAGGACCCGGCGTTCACCAGGCTGATCTCGCTCACCGTGGCGGACGTCCACGCGGTAGCAGCCGAAGGCTTTGACGCGTGCATGGCCGGCGAAGTGATCCGCGTGCCCGGTATCGTCAACCTCCTCGCGACGATCTCCGCACGTGCGGTTCCGCGCTGGGTCGTGCGGCGCGTCTCGGGCTTCCTCGGCCGCACCACCCACTGACGCGAATGCGCGACAGCTACGGATGTTCGTGTCATAGGTACCTGCCGCCATTTCGGCGCGAGTGACATGAGCGACAAGACCGCACGAAAAATGCCGGCGCTCACTTCCGAGGCGCGGCTCAATTATCGCCGAATCGGCCTGCAGCGGGACGGCTTTTCGGACATCTACCATCGCCTGGTCGCCGCGTCGTGGCCGATGCTGCTGGTCTTCCTCGCCTGCCTCTATCTCTCGGTCAACGCGCTGTTCGCGATCGCGTACATGACCGTCGGCGGCGTGACCAACGCCAGGCCCGGATCGTTCGCTGACGCGTTCTTCTTCAGCATCCAGACCATCGCGACCATCGGCTACGGCACGATGGCGCCCGAGAGTTTTGCCGCGCACATGGTGGTCGTCTGCGAGGTATTCGTCGGGCTGGTCGGCCTGGCGATGATCACCGGCATCACGTTCAGCAAATTCGCCAGGCCGACGGCGCGCGTGCGCTTCAGCAGGAACGCGATCATCACGACGCGCGAAGGCGTGCCGTCTCTGATCTTCCGCATGGCCAACGAGCGCGGCACGAGCCTGGTCGAGGCCAGCGCGCACGTGGCGCTGCTTCGCGACGAGGTGACGCTCGAGGGCGAGGAGGTGCGGCGGTTTCACGACCTCGCGCTGATCCGCCAGACCAACCTTCTGTTCACGCTGAGCTGGACGGTCGTCCATCCGATCGCCGCGCCGAGCCCGCTCGTCGGCGCCGACGCACAATCGCTGGAAGCAGTGGATGCGGCGGTCGTCGTCTCGGTGCTCGGCATCGACGAGACTACCGGCCAGACGGTGCACGCAAGGCACGCCTATAATGCAGCCGACATCCTGTGGAACGTGCGCTTTGCCGACATGTTCAGCGAGTCGGGCGGACAGAGCACGATGGATTTCGGCCGCTTCGACCACGTCGTCGCGAACGACGGCGGGACAACTTAGCCGCTAGCCGGCCGGGCGCCGGCCCGCAGCGCCGGCGCAGACTGCGAGACGTCGAGTCCGGGTCACCCGGCTGGGGCTGCCGCCGCGCAGTCTTTTTCCCCTCCATTGTCTCCCCTCAGTTGCCTCGCGTGGCGGATGAACATGTCTGCCGAAGCGTGATACAGGTCTCACGACGGTCGGCCTCCACCGCCGCAAACGATCGGGACCGGAACACGCGCGCTCATGCGCGCCACGGAGTCGAGTGGATGCGAGCACATCTTGGCGGCGCTTCCGATCGGGTTGCGGGCGGGAGCCGCGGTTGAAAAGCCGCACAAAGCTCCTGCGCCGGCAGCTGCTCCTTGTTGCCGCGGTCGCACTGGTCATTGCTTCCGCGGCGGCGTGTCATCACGCGCCGGGCGGGGGTCCTCCGCCCCCAAGCGTCGACGTGCTGCAGCCCGTACCGCGCGAAGTGCTCGACTGGGACGAGTACACCGCGCGCCTGGAGGCAATCGACTCGGTCGAGATCCGCCCCCGCGTCAGCGGCTACCTGCAGTCGATCCGCTTCCAGGACGGCGCGATGGTACGCAAGGGCGACCTGCTGTTCGTCATCGATCCGCGTCCCTACGACGCGACGCTTCGCCACGCGGAATCCGACGTGGCCGCGGCCAAGGCCCGCCTGTCCCTGGCGCAGAAAAATTTCGCGCGCAGCGCGGAGCTGATCCGCACGCATGCGATCTCCCAGGAAGAGGCCGACATCCGCCAGTCGAACGTGGAGCAGGCCGATGCCGCGGTGATGCAGGCCGATGCCGCGGTCGACGGCGCCAGGCTCGACGTCGAATTCACGCAACTGACGGCGCCGATCAGCGGGCGCATCGGCCGCAAGCTGGTCACCGAGGGAAACCTCGTCAACGGCGGCGTCGGCAGCCAAGGAACCCTGCTCACGACGATCGTGATGCTCGACCCCCTGTACGTATACTTCGAGGCCGACGAGCGCTCCTACCTGAAATACATGCACCTGGCCGAGAGCGGCGAGCGTCCTACATCACGCGAATTCCACCATCCCGTATGGATCGGCGTGGCGGACGAAGAGGGATTCCCCCGCGAGGGGACGATGGACTTCGTCGACAACCAGTTCGATCGCGGCACCGGCACGATGGTCGGACGCGCGATCATCGCGAACGCCGACCTTCTGCTTTCGCCCGGCCTGTTCGCGCGCCTTCGTCTTCCGGGCAGCGGACCGTACGGCGCCGTCGTCATTCCCGACGAAGCGGTGGGCAACGACCAGTCGCAGAAATTCGTCTGGGTCGTGGACGACGAGAACAAGGCGGCAATCCGCTACATCAAGACCGGCCCGTTGCTCGACGGGGCGCGCGTCGTGCGCGACGGGCTGACGCGCCAGGACTGGGTCATCGTCGCGGGCACCCAGAGGGTGCGCCCCGACGCGCTCGTCGATCCGCATCGCGTCGACAACTCGAAGCTATTGCCGCCGGAAGCGCGCGGTGCCGCCACTCCCGCATCTCCGCCGGCCGATGCCGCTGCTGGCGCCTCCTCGGTTGCACCGCCGCCGGCGAAGCCGCCGGCCGACAAGCCCGCTTCGCCAGCGCCCGCTTCCTCGCCGCCGCAGCGATGAACATCTCGCGCTTCTTCATCGACCGGCCGATCTTCGCGACGGTGCTCGCGGTCGTGACGATCGTGCTCGGCACCGTCGGGTACGAGAATCTTCCGGTCGCCCAGTATCCGGAGGTCGTGCCACCGACGATCGTCGTGCAGGCTTCCTATCCGGGCGCACCGCCGGAGGTCGTCGCCGACACCGTCGCCACTCCGATCGAGCAGGAGGTCAACGGCGTCGAGGACATGCTCTACATGTCCTCGCAGTGCACGACGTCGGGCCAGATGACGCTGACGATCACGTTCCGGCTCGGCACCAACCTCGATACGGCCCAGGTCCTCGTCCAGAACCGCGTCGCAATTGCCGAGCCGCGGCTTCCCGACGACGTACGCCGCATCGGCATCACGACGCTGAAGAGCTCACCCGACCTGCTGATGGTCGTGCACCTGGTGTCGCCGTCCAAGCGCTTCGACCAGCTCTACATCGGCAACTACGCGCTGATCCAGGTCCGCGACGTGCTGCGGCGCATCGACGGCGTCGGTGACGTCAACATGTTCGGGCTGCGCGAGTACAGCATGCGGGTCTGGCTCGACCCCGAGAAGCTGAACAGCCGCAACCTTGCCGCCAGCGACATCGTCGATGCCCTGAGATCCCAGAACATCCAGGTCGCCTCCGGCGTCATCGGCCAGGCGCCGGGACCGCCCGGCCACGCCTTCGAGCTTCCCGTGACGACGCTCGGGCGACTGCGCGACCCGGAGGAATTCGGCCAGATCGTCGTCAAGACCGGCGCCGACGGCCGCATCACGCGGGTGCGCGACGTCGCCCGCATCGAGCTCGGCGCGCGCGACTACACCACCAACAGCTACCTCAACCACGAGACCGCCGTCGCGATGGCCGTCGCCCAGAGGCCCGGGTCCAACGCCCTGGCAACCTCGGACGCCGTCGAGAAGACGATGGCGGATCTTTCGAAGAACTTTCCCGAGGGGCTCGAATACCGCATCGTCTACAACCCGACGATCTTCGTGCGCCAGTCGATCCAGGAAGTGATCCACACCCTGTTCGAGGCGATCGGGCTGGTCGTGCTGGTCGTGCTGCTCTTCCTGCAGAACTGGCGTACGGCGCTGATCCCGCTGCTGGCCATCCCCGTGTCGCTGGTCGGTACCTTCGCCGCGATGGCGGTGTTCGGGTTCTCGCTCAACATGCTCTCGCTGTTCGGCCTCGTGCTGGCCATCGGCATCGTCGTCGACGATGCCATCGTCGTCGTCGAGAACGTGGAGCGGCACATGGCCACCGGCCTCGATCCGGCCGAAGCGGCACGCCGCGCGATGGACGAAGTCACCGGCGCGGTCATCGCCATCGCGTTCGGCCTGTCCGCAGTGTTCGTTCCCACCGCGTTCCTCGGCGGCATCTCGGGCCAGTTCTACCGCCAGTTCGCGCTGACGATCGCCGTGGCGACGATGTTGTCGGCATTCAATTCGCTGACGCTGAGCCCTGCGATGTGCGCGCTGCTGCTGCGGCCTCACGGGGCTGCCAAAGACCCCTTTTCGCGGGCCTGGGACCGGATCACCGGCAGGTTCTTTCGCGCGTTCAATCGTATCTTCGAGCGCGTGAACGCGGCCTATGCCACAGCGGTCGGCAAGGTTACGCGCCGAAGCCCGCTCGCGCTGCTTCTGTACGGCGCACTTCTGGCTCTTACCGTCTTCGGCTTCCGCACGGTTCCGACCGGATTCATTCCTGCGCAGGACAAGGGCTACCTGATCGTCGCGATCCAGCTTCCCGACGGGGCGTCGCTCGAGCGCACCGATGCGGTGGTTCGCCAGGCGATCGACCTCATCCTGGACACGCCGGGAGTCCAGTTCGCGGTGGCGTTCGCGGGGTTTTCCGGCGCGACGCGCGCGACCGCTGCCAATGCCGGCGCGATCTTCGTCGGCCCCAAGCCGTTCGAAGAAAGGGTCAACGGACCAACCGCCAACGACTTGAGGACCTCGCTGCAGAAGAAACTCGGCGCGATCGCCGCTGCGAACATCTTCGTGATCGCGCCTCCGCCGGTGCAGGGACTCGGAACCTCGGGCGGCTTCAAGCTGCTCGTCGAGGATCACGCCGGCCGCGGACCCAAGGCCCTGCAGGACGCGACCGATTCGCTGGTGAGCGCGGCGCGCGCGAACCCGGATCTGTCCGGCGTCTTCACGACGTACCGGGCATCGACGCCGCTGCTGTACGCCGACATCGACCGCGTCAAGGCCGAGAAGCTGGGCGTGCCTCTGGGGACGCTGTTCGACACCCTTCAGATCTATCTCGGCTCCATCTACGCGAACGACTTCAATCGATTCGGCCGCACCTTCCAGGTCAGGGCCCAGGCAGAAGGAGATTTTCGCGCCGAGCCCGACCAGGTGACGCGCCTGAAAACCCGCAACACCCAGGGTGAGATGGTGCCGCTCGGCTCCGTCGTCGATCTGCAATGGCGAAACGGCCCCGACCGCATCGTGCGCTACAACATGTTTCCTGCCGCCGAGGTCACCGGCGACTCCGCGCCCGGAGGCAGCCAGGGCGCGGCGATGAACACGATGGAGAGCCTGGCCGCAAGCACGCTGCCGCTCGGCATGCAGCTCGAATGGACCGACCTCGCCTACCAGGCCCACCTGGCCGGCAACACCGCGATCCTGCTCTTCCCGCTCTGCGTGCTGTTCGTCTTCCTCGTCCACTCGGCCGAGTACGAGAGCTGGAGCCTGCCGCTGGCGATCATCCTGATCGCGCCGATGTGCATTCCGTTCGCGCTGCTCGGCACCTGGATCGAGGGCATGGACAACAACCTGATCACGCAGATCGGCTTCATCGTGCTGATCGGCCTGGCCGCCAAGAACGCGGTACTGATCGTCGAGTTCGCCAGGCAGCGCCAAGAGGAAGGTCTCGACCGATTCGCTGCCGCCACCGAGTCGGCGCGGCTGCGGCTGCGCCCGATCCTGATGACCTCGTTCGCATTCATCCTCGGCGTGCTGCCGCTGGCGCGCGCGACCGGGGCGGGCGCAGAGATGAGGCGCGCGCTCGGAACAGCCGTCTTCAGCGGCATGCTCGGTGTCACGATCCTCGGTCTTTTCCTTACGCCGGTGTTCTACGTGCTGCTGGCCAAGCGCACGCGCCCGGCCGCGGGTCCGCAAGGCGAGGCGCCGGCGGCGGACGCGGCCCCGTCCCAGCCGCCGGCGCATACGGACGCAGCAAGAGGCGGCGAACAGGCCAGACATGACTGAGACCGCTTCCAGCTCTGGCCGATATCGCGGCAAGCCGGTCGCGACGCTCGCGGTCGCCGTGGCGGTTGCTGCGCTTGCCACCTGTGCGGGATGCGCACTGGGCCACAATTACCACCGGCCCGACGTGCAGGTTCCCGAATCGATCCGCGGCCAGAGCGGCGAGCCCGACGCAGCGACGCTGGCCGATCTCGGATGGTGGGAAGTGTTCGCCGATTCCGACCTGCAAGCCCTGCTCACCGAAGCGGTGGCGGCCAACCACGACCTCAAGGCCGCGACCGCACGAGTCGAGCAGGAGCGCCAGCTCGTCGGCGTCGCGCGCGCCGACTTGCTGCCGCATATCGACTACAGCGCCCAGGCGACGCGCGAGCGCAGCCAGATCACCACCACCAAGCAAACCTTCAATTCGTTTCTCGGTGCCTTCAGCCTCGCGTGGGAGATCGACCTGTGGGGGCGCATTCGCCGCCTGACCGAAGCAGCGACCGCGGAGTTCTACGCTGCCGAGGACGTCCGGCGCGGCGTACTGCTCACCGTTTCGAGCGACGTGGCAACGAGCTACTTCGAGCTGATCGATCTCGACCAGGAGATGGCCATCGCGCGCGAGTCGGCGGACTCGTTCCGCGAGACCCGCGACCTGTTCAACCACCGCTTCGAAGGCGGCATCGGCACCTTGCTCGAAGTCTCGCGTGCAGACGCGGCGCTGAGCGGAGCCGAATCCCAGATTCCCGACATCCAGAGCCAGATCACCGCCAAGGAAAACCAGATCTGCGTACTGCTCGGCCGTATTCCCGGGCCGATCGAGCGCGGCTCGAGCCTCGCGCAGCCGGCAATCGCGGCGCGAATTCCCGTCGGCTTGCCGTCCGAGCTGCTGCAGAGGCGGCCCGACGTGCTGCAGGCCGAGCATGACGTGATGGCGGCAAATGCCGAAGCCGGCGCGGCGCTGGCTTCGTTCTTCCCACGCTTCGGCCTTACCAGTCTGTACGGCGGGCAGAGCTCGGAGCTGGAGGACATCGTCAAGCATGCGAATTACATCTGGGCGGTGGGCGGAACGCTTTCCGGGCCCCTGTTCGAGGGCGGACGGCTGCTGGCCAGCTACCGCGCGCAGAACGCACAGCTCGACGAGGCAGTGGAGCACTACTCGCAGTCCACCGTGCAGGCCTTCGGGGAGGTCTCGAGCCTGCTCGTCTCCCACGACACGCTGCGAAGCGTGCGCGAGCGGCGGGCCGACCAGGTCGAGCAGCTTCGAACGTCGGTGCGGTTGTCGCTGCAGCGCTACCGCGACGGCATCGCGAGCTATTACGAGGTGCTCGAGGCACAGCAGCAGTTCTTCCCGTCGCAGGTCGACCTCGTGCGCACCCAGCGCGACGAGCTCGTCACGATGATCAGCCTTTACCGCGCCCTCGGCGGCGGCTGGAAGCTGTAATTCAGCTGGCGCGTTCGGTGATCAGCGTCCCGCTTTGATCAGTGACGCGATCGTGAACCAGTCGTCCGACACCGACGTCGGCGCATCGTAGCCGAGATCGAGGTACCACCCGGCCTCGTTCTGGAACGCCATGCCGGGGATCGCCACGCGCGTGCCGTGCATGAGCTGCGTGTCGATCACCGAGTACGCATACGCGAACATGCGCGGCTCGTCGTAGGTGAAGTTGACCTTCGGGTTGGGCTTCTTGTCGACGCGGAAGCTGATCATCACGGTCTTCCACAGCTGCCCGGCCGGGTCCTGCAGGTCGGAGTAGCCGATGATGTTGCTCTCCTTGTCGACGTAGATGACGCGGCTCGAGTACGCGTAGCCGGGGAACTTCGATTTTCCCTGCACGATGTACACCGACGGGCGCACTTCCCACGGCTCGCAGAACGTCATGCCGCCGTCCGACTTGCAGGTCTGCGGAGGCAGCCTCTGGCCGTGCATCGACATCAGCAGGGGTTTTTCGCCGAGAAGCTTCCACTCGAACCACGGGATCTGGCCGGCGTAGCCGCCGAAGCTGTCGACGTCGATGTCCTGGCCGAAAAGCGCGTCCGAGCGCTGCGTGCTCGACATGCGGCGCACGCGGCGTACGAAAGGCAGGTAAAGCCAGGTGTCGTCCTGGCGCGCCTGGTCCTGGTAGCGGAACGAGACGCCGCCGACGCCCTTCAGGTCGAACGGCTCGATCAGCGGATAGAGACCGGCCTTGTGGAAGGTGCGGTCGTTGTTCGGCTCCACCTTCATCGGTGGATGCTTGATGCGGCCTTCGTAGCGGAAGATGCGAAGCCATTCGGGGACGAAGTGACGCTCGACGTTGTAGTGGCGATTGCCGTTGGCGTCGATATACAGCGCGCCGGTGTCGGCGTCGGTGAGGTTCAGGTCGAGCGTCTCGGTGAAGTAGTGGGTGCGCTCGAAGTTGTACATGATCTTCTGCGCAGCCTGCGGATCGTTGTTGTCGATTACCGGGAACGGTTTTCCGGCAACCCAGTTCTCCACCGTGTTGTCCTTGCCGAGCTTGACCTGCGGCGAATATTTTTCGGTCGCCGCCTGGTAGTCGGCCGGAACGGGGATCTTCTCGTAGGGAACGACGTTGATCTCCATGCCGTTCTCGACGCACCAGCGCACACCGGGGGAGACGAGATCCTTGACGCGCTCGGCGTTGGTCTTGTCGATCTTGTCGCCGGGCTTGACTTCGCCGCCCTTGGCGCCGGCGGGGATCACCGGCTCGGCAACTCCGCCGCTGGCCGCGGGCGTGCCGATGTGCGCGGGCACGCGATGTTTCTCACCGTCGAGACTGTCGTCGTCGGCAAGAACGCGCAGCGAAGGAACGAGCATCGCCGCTGCAAGCATCGTCGAGAGAACAAAGCGCGCGCGGCCGCGCGACGCAGCAGAGGGGGACAGGATCGAGTGCAGCATTCCAGAATGTTGCCGTACCAACAGAATGTAGGCAACGCCCTTCGAGCATGCTTGTGCCCCGGAGGCGGCCGAGCCGCGGCAATTGCCCTCGTCAAAGGACCGGATGTGGGGAAAAGACCGGGAGACGCACCCGGTACCGGCCGCAGCTCTCGCCGCCTGCACCTAACAAATGTTAACCGCGCCACGCACTTATTGACGGCGGCCTCGGACGCGCAACTGCGGCACGCCCGTTGCTTCTGTGATTTCGGACCGCCGGCGGCGGCGCCCGGGACTGCCTTAACGGGACGATCAGGGTGCAAGCAGCCGGCGTTGCGGGGGACCTCGGCGAAGGGGTTCGTCGTGGGCCGGATTTCGAGCAGGGACAGAGGCACCACGCGCAATGCGCGGTCGCCGATGTCCTCGGCTCGCCGGGAGTAAAGGTCGCGCGGAGGAGCGTCAGGGAGCCGGAAGCACGGGGGCTGGCCGGCAGCCCAGGGCGAGCGCGATCAGGAGCGAGCGTGCGCGGGCTCCGGCCACCCGCCACGACGAACCTCGGAGGAGGGGCGACAGGGGTCAGTTCGCGTTCCGACGCGGGACCCTTGCCGCACCCTCCCGCCGGGAGTCGGCACCCGGCGGCGACACCGACAAATCACCCATCCCCTTAAAGCGGGCAGACCGATGCGCAGCTGCGCAATCGCGGCGCAACGATTGCTCCCCACATGGGGCGCTCGTGGACATTTTCACATCGGGAGCGCGTAAGAGCGCGGAATGAAAGGCGCTGACGCGAAAACGCCGCCGTAGGCGGGGGAAAATCCGTCAGGTTGGATGACCGTTTCGTGAACTTTTGCGTGGGCGAAATATCTGCCGGGTCGCCCAATACCGTTGACGCACCACGGTCGCCCATACAACGTTATCCACGCGCATCGGCCGGTCCCGGCCACCGAGACACGGTCAGGCTCTTCGTCCCCCCTTGGGGCCTGATCGCGAGTCTGTCCCGCACAGAACGCCTGTACTCCTCTAGGTCGCGACCGGCCGATGCGCACTTTTGCGTGCGGCGTCGGGCGGCGGCATTTCCCAGCCGCGGATCGGCCCAAACTATCTGTTCCGGACCGGAAGGGATTCGCGCGCGCATGACCTCCGCGAGGTTGACCCGCACGCGCCGCATATGGTCGGATGCGGCCCATTCTTCCCCAGGGGTCTTCTGATGGCGAGCGGAAACCTGCGATACGCGGTCCTCGGGCTCATCGCGAGCAAAAGTGAAGGTGTTCACGGCTACCAGCTCAAAGGCGAGTGCGAAGCGATCGCCGATGAGTTCTGGGCGCTGAACTACGGACGCCTGTATCGCATTCTCGACGAGCTCGAAGGGTCCGGGGCATTGTCGGTCGCGGACGAGATCCAGAAGGGACGGCCGAACAAGAAGGTCTACCGCATAACGGAGAAGGGAAAGCAGAATCTGGACGATTGGCTGCTGTCTCCCGTCGACGCGAACGCCCAGCCGCTTCGCGACGAGATGATCCTCAAACTGCTGTTCCTCGGCGCCGACGATGTCGACCGCGTCTACAAGATCATCAAGCAGCAGCGCAGCGTCTATCTTACCCGGCTCGCGCGGGTTACACGTCGCCGCCGCAAGCTCGAGAAGGCCGGCGTCAGCATGCGCGCAACCGAAATGATCCTGGACGGCGCGGAGATGCGCGTCCGCGCGGACCTTGCGTGGCTCGAGAGCATCGAGCGTCGCCTGATCCGCCAGTCTTGACCTGCGCTGATCCGGCTTGGTCAAGTTCCACAAAATCCACAAACACTTCGGCAACGCCGAAGCGCGCGTAGAAGCGCTGCGTTCGCTCGACCTGGAGGTGCCGCGCGGTCAGATGTGCGCGATCATGGGGCCGAGCGGGTCCGGCAAGAGCACCCTGCTCCACCTCGCCGCGGGACTGATCGCGCCAGACTCGGGCGAGGTGCTGATCGACGGCCAGGACGTTGGTCATCTCGATCCCGACGCCCTCTCGAAGATGCGACGCAGCAGAGTCGGCATCATCTTCCAGTTCTTCAATCTGCTTCCTTATCTGACCGCGGAAGAGAACGTCGCCCTTCCCCTGCGCCTCGACGAGCGGCCGGAGGCCGAAATCCGGGCAGCGGTCGATCGAAACCTGGCTCTGGTCGGAATGGACCACCGTGCCGACCATAAGGCGAGTTCCCTCTCCGGCGGCGAGATGCAGCGGGTCGCAATCGCCCGCGCCCTTGCCATCTCTCCGTCTGTCGTACTGGCCGACGAACCGACCGGGAACCTGGACTCCGTCGTCGGTCGTCAGATCATCGAGCTTCTGCGCGACCTCAACGAGACTACCGGCGTGACGATGCTCGTCGTCACCCACGATCCGGTGTGGGGCTCTTTCTGCGATCGCATTGTCCGCTTGAGCGACGGGCGGATCTCCGAGGACATTTTTCTAGGCAGCGAATCGGCGGCCTGACTACCAGCGAATCGCCATGCCGGCACTGCTCCACGTCGAGCTTTCCGCGGCGTGCAGAATCAGCACGTCGCCGCGCGCCACCGCACCGTCCTTGACGAGCTCATCGAGCAGGATGAGGACCGACGCGGACACCGTGTTGCCGACTCGATGGATGTTGACGGCGATCTTTTCCGGAGGGAGGCCGTACGCGGACGCAATGCGACGAAGATTTCCGGTGGCCTGATGCGTCACGAAATGGCGGACGTCCTCGGCCCGCAGGCCCAGGCGCTCCATCACTCGCGATGCTGCGCCGGCCGCAAGTTTGCTGCCACGCCGCAGCACCCGGCGAAAATCGTGGTGTCCGAGATAGTCCGCGCTCGAGAAGCGCTCCTCGGTCGGCGGCCTCGCAGACAGCATCCCGGGAAAAGTAATTCCCGGGGGCGCATCGTCCGAATTGAGGTGCAGATCCACGCACTCGATGTTCGGACGATCGGAAGTCGCCGGAGCGACCACGACTGCGCCGGCTCCGTCTGCGTAAAGGATGGAGTTCAGTACGTGTTCCGTCGGGATCGCCGGCCCGAATCGGAAAAACGGCGAGAACGTCTCCGCAGCCGCAATCAGCACTGGCCGACCATCGAGCAGCGGCAGCAGCCCGGTCGCGAGCTGCACCGCGCGAAACGCCCCGGTGCAAGGCGCGTGAAGCGAAAAGGACAGGAGACCCGGGACGCCGAGTCCCTGGGCTACGATCGCGTCAGGAGGAGGATTGAGCGAATCGGGCGTCGTCGTGACCGTGATCAGTGCACCGAGATCTCGCGCATGGACTCCGGCGGTTCGCATGGCCGCCATTCCCGCGGAAAGAGCGAGGTCGCTGCAGCGCTGGCCCGGCTCCGGCTCCGGCGATTCCCGTCCCCTCGCCCAGTGCCGCTGCTCGATCTCGAACATTTCGAGAATTCTCGCGCCGGAGAACCCCGTCATCTCCTCCAGTTCCGCGTTGGCGACAACGCGCGACGGGAGCGCAGAACCGGTTCCAAGAATCGAAAGAACGCCCATTGGAAAGCGGGCGAAGTCTTGCCCACGCCGCCGGCGGATGCACGCGTCGGGCTATGTGCCGACCGCTCGCTATTCGTACCGGACCACCGAGAGCGCGGGCTGGGCCAGTGCGTAACGGGCCGCGACTGTCGCTGCGACGGAGGCTGTCACGGCGGCCAGGAGAAATGACGTCCAGATGCTGTTCCATGCGACAGACAGCCGCAGCACGTATCCGACGAGCACCGGATAATTGTAGTGAACCCAGATCCACGCACAGACCGTTCCCACCGCCGCGCCGCAAATCGCCGCACCAAGCGTCACGCAGAGGCCTTCGAGACGTGCGGTCCGGACGAGCTGGGATTCGGTGAGGCCGACCATGCGAAGAACCGCCAGTTCGCGCCGCCGAGACAGGACATTGGAGAAGACCAGATCCGCAATGCCCACGGCGGTCAGGAACAGGACGAGCAGCTTGATCGTGTCGATGTCGGCGAAAGCTTCACCGATCAAACCGTCCACGCGCGCCACCATCGCGCTGGTCGGGGTAACGACCAGGCCCTCGCCCCCGGGAAACCCGCGCACGGTCGCTGCCAGATCATCGACCGCCACTCCGCTGGCCAGCCGCAGGTCATAGTAGTTGACCAGATCATCCCTCCAGCGCTCCGCGAGCACGTCGCGCCCTACCATGATCGAGCCCTTGTCCGAGACGTAGTCGGGAACGACTGCCAGCACCGGGAGCCTCACCTCGCCGGAGACGGTGTCGAGGGAAAGCGTGTCGCCGCTGCGGGGCCGTCCGAAGTGCGTCGCGAAATTCTCGGATACGACCACGCCCTTTCCGTGAGCTACGCGCTCGACGACCTCGGCCCGGCTCACGCCGCCGAGCAATCGGCTGTCTTCGATCGCTTCGCTCAAGAGTCCGTCGCTCAAGGCAGCGACCGCAATCCGTTCCCCGTGATACGGCTGGCCCTGGACGACGCGGAGGGTCTGTACGTCGGCAATGCCGGACGTCCGCTGCAGCTGTTGCTCGATATCGCGCTCCACGGGAGCCGCGATCCAACCTCCGGTGACGGCGCGTGAGGATAGCAGCGCGTCTCCCGAGAATCCGTACCAGTTGCGTACCGAGTTGCGGAAACTCTGCGCGAGACTGCCCGCGCCGACAGCGATCGCCACGCTCAAGGTAATCGCGGAGGCGGTGACGAGGCTGCGATCCAGGGCCCGGATCAGATTCTCTCCCGCGATTCTGCCGGAGATGCCCGAATAGCGAGCAAGCACGGGTCCCGCGGCCACCCAGCCGCCGCGCAGGATCGGCAGCGTCAGCAGCACCGATGCAATGATGATCGAGATTCCGCCGGCAGAGACCCAGTCCGCCAAACCGTGGGAAACTCCGTAAGCGAGCGCGACGAGACCAAACCCACCCGGAAAAATCGCGACCTTGAGCGCTAACGACAACGTGACGTTCGCACCGAATCCCGCCGCGTCGTCCCCCTGCTGCAGCACCAGCGGTGTCACGCGACGCAGCTTGCGCGCGGGCATGTACGCCGAACACGCGGCGGTCAGGATTCCGCCAAGGGGATGCCACAGAAAAACGACGAACGGGTCGAAAGCGGCGCGCCCGGAATCGAACGGCAGCGAATAGTTCAGCCCCATGCCCGCCGCAGCATCCTTGCCGACCACCGACGAAAGCGCGACGCCAAGAGCGATGCCCAACGCCGATCCGATGGCCCCGAGCACAACCGCTTCGACTACGATCGCACGCACGAGCTCTTTCGGTCCTGCGCCCACCGACACGAGAGTCGCCATCGCCGGCAACCGCTCGGCGACCATCGTCGTCGTCGAAGCATAGATGATGAACACTGCCGCCAGCAGCGCGAGCGAGCTCATGCCGACGAGCGTCGCGCGCAGGCCTTCGACCGTATGCTGCCCGACGATGCGCCGCTGCAGCGGCGTGTCCGCGTGAAATCCCGCAGGCAGCATCGAATCGAGGCTCGATCTTGCCGTCTCGAGCTTCGTTGCGTCTTTCAGCCGCACGTCGATCTGGTCGACCAGCGAAGTGTCGAGATCTCCCCGCCTGCCGGCAACCGGCTGCGCCGCGGGAAGGTACATCGCAACGAGCCTGCCGCCGAGAAATGCTGCGAGTCCCTTGGTCGCGACGATCCCGCGCACCGTGTACTCGTGCGTACCGTCGACGGCCGCAAGCCGCGTCTTCGATCCCAGATGCAGCCCGCGCTCGCGCGCCAGTACATCGGTCACGAAAATGCCGCGGGGATCGTTCAGGATCGTGAAGTCTTCCTTCTCGCGCTCGAGGACCTGCACTTCGTAAAGGTCGAGGACGTCGCGCTGCAGCAGATCGATTCCGAACAACTCGACCGTGTCCGGCTTGCCGTCTTCGAACGTGACCTGGCTGTGGATGAGCGCCGCAGCCTGCTCGACGTAGGGCTGCGCGGCGATCTTCGTGACCCAGTCCTCGGGAAACCCGGTCTCGCCGGTACCGAACGTCACCTGCAGGTCCGCCCTGCCGCCGAGCCGCTGCAGGTCGGAGGCAAAGCCGCTGACGATGCTGTCGGTCGCGACGTGCATCGCGGTCAGCAGCGCAACGCCGGTGGTGATGGTGCCGATCATCAGCACCGAACGGATCGGGCGCGAACGCAGCTCCGGCACGCTGATGTAGCGCAGCAGAACGCTCAGGGCTTTCACGGGAGGAGACCTCGGACCTTCATGGCCGCAGCCCGCACCGGTGAGCCGGGCGAGTGCGATCGTAAGGTCTGCCGATCAGCGAGCGAAGGGCTACGGCGAAATCGTTATTTCGATCGGAAATAGGAGATCGAATGGCGGCGGACGATGGGGCGTTCCGACGTCCGGCGAGAGAGGGCGATGCTTTCGTCCCTCGAAGCCCAACCCGGTAACTGCCTCCACAAGACAACCGGACATAGATCAGCGGCCCGGTCCGGACGCGACGGATCGAGTCTGGATACGGTCGCAGAGACGGATTTGGTCTGGACGGTTTAACTCTCCGGACGCGCGCCGGAGCAGATCACGTCGAGCTCGGCACCGTCGTAGTGCTGGAAGGACAATTGATCGTGACGTCCTCACCGACGGCCAGCTTCAGGACCGCGAGCGCGTCACTGGCGGTGACCTTGCCTGAACCGTCGATGTCACATTCGGAGCGGATACAATGCCCGATGCCGATGCTGGCACGCAGCACGATCAGCGCGTCGTCAGCCGTGACCTGGCCATCGTGCGACGGGTCGCCGCAGTTGGCCCAACCGGCGGACGCGGACGCAATGACGAAGGCCGCGGATAACCAGATCGGGAGCTTGGTTCGGCTTCGCATGATGGGTCCTCCAGGGTCGCCAGAGACCAGCTGATGCTCCATTGCCGGTGCCGACTCAATCGTCGGGTGCCAATCCACTGGCACGGCCCTGCCCTCCCCGCCGGGGATGGTGTCCAGCCTATCTCTCGTAAACTTTCCCGGACGAACACATTTGATTCCAGAACAGTCACCATGGACGTCCGTCCGAGGGGGAGGCCTAAGCTGGCTCCGACGGTGATGACATCTCACGATTAACCTGGCGAACCATCAGAATCGTCCCGAGTACGTAAAGAAGCGCCGCACATGCCTTCACCAGGGTGAATCCCCACGACATCGCGAGTGTGGCAGCCAGTGTCGTT
Source organism: Candidatus Binatia bacterium (assembly GCA_036493895.1). Classification (NCBI taxonomy): domain Bacteria; phylum Candidatus Binatota; class Binatia (SeqCode); species Binatia bacterium. Next base: position 72,515 of record DASXOZ010000019.1, read on the forward strand.
CCGACGACCGAACCGACACCATTGACGCCCCAAGCCCAGGGCACGAGCCGTGCATGTCGACGAGAGAGGCACGCCACACCCAGCGGCATGAACATTCCCAGTGCCAGGCCGATCGGCATTTGCGCAAGAACCGCGATCAGAATGCGCGGCGTGAGCTCGAGATGAAGGAATGCACCGAAGACGGATCCCAAATAAAGCGCGTATGTGGCGATCAACAGAACCACGATGGCGGCCAAGCGTGGAAGAATATCGGCTGGTCTGTCGATGAATCGGGACGAGAGGAAGCTACCAAAGCTCGAGAACATCAAGAGTGAAAAGATCGTCACCGAGAGCGCGTAAGTTGGGGAACCAAGGAACAGGACGAAGGTTTGTACGAAACTGATCTCGACGAACATGAAGCCGACGCCCAGGGACAGGAAGTAGACGAGGTACGACATCGCGCCGCGGATCTTCAAACCCTCGCGCGCCCCGAAGAGGAGCGGCACTGGAATCAGGACGCAGGCAAGCAGCAGGGCCTGGCCGATCATCAGGATCAATACCACCTGGCCCACGAAGGACCCTGGCATCGCAAAGCCCAGATCGCGCTGTCGCGAAAAATTGGACCACTTTCCTACGTTGTAGAGGAACGGATCGTCATCGTAGACAGGATCCACACGGAACCACTCGGAATCGATTGTCTTCTTTCTGGCAGCTTCGTCCGATCCGAGGACCGTCGACAACTGATAGCCTTCAGGGCTCGCATCGGGTGCGAAAAGAACCGGGAATCCGTTCGTCTTTGCGAAACCCTTTACCCTCGCAATTTCGTCTTGTGTAAACGGTGAGCGCTTGATCAGGACATCCTGGCCCTGCGTCATGCCGTCGAGCGAGTTTGCTCCAACCACCATCAGGTGTGATCCCGGATTCTCAACGCCCGCGTTCTCCAGAGCGCGATATCCGTTCAGGGCGAGACGGGTCCCGTAAGGCGGCAGCGTGCCGGGATAGATATGGCCGCCAATGACGAGCGACAGGACACCATCAGGTTGAAGCCGGGACAAGAAGTCTTGAAAGGCTTCCACCGTATACAGATAGCTTTCCGCGAGCACATAAGCGCCGGTCGCTTGCGCTGAGAATGTGTCTACCGCCGTAATTTCCACGAGATCGAACGACTGATCCGTCTGGCGCATGAAATGCCGCCCTTCGCCGGCCACCAGCGTAACATCAGGTCTGTCGTAGAATCCTCCAGTAAAGCCTCGCAGTTGTTCTTTCAGAAGATTGACGGTCTTGGGTTGAAGTTCCACGCCCGTCACATGAGTAGCGCCATTCTTGATGGCGTTCATCATATCGATGCCGCCGCCCACGCCGATCACGAGGACATTCGGCTTTTGGCTCAACAGGTACGGAGTATGCAAAAGATGCGGCTCGAGCATCGCGAAATCATCGAATGATCCGTGATAGGAGTAGATAGCCGACCCGTTGCTGCCATCGTAGGTCAGCTCGGCCACTGCCGGATAAGGACCCCCGTATCCACGTGCGATTCCGACTTTGCCCCAGTACTGAAACCTCGACGGGTTCTCCCAACCCGACGCATCGACTCTGTTTAGCGCGGTCCAGCTGGAATAAGCGGCACCTCTGGCCACATCAGCGGCGTACTTGCTCAGCATCTGGCTGGTGACGTTTACCGGGCTTGTTCCGGATTGCGAGGCACGAATGTCCAGTTTGCTGCTAGTGATGAAGATCGGGATCGAATCTCCGAGCGTCGGCGCTGTCAGCATAAGCAGAAGCGCGACACCAGCTAGCCCCGATGCGAGAGTTCGGCGGCCGCCTCCAAAGCTGAGCACCGCAGCACCGAACAAGAGGAGGGCGGCGGCAGCCAGGATGAGGCCAGGAACGCCGAACGGTTCGATCAGCTTGACGACGAAGAGGCATCCCAGCGCCGCGCCAAGCAAGTCAAAGAAGTAAAGTAGACCCATCCTTCGCGGATAGGCTGCAAAGGGAGCGCTGACCGCAAATCCAGCGAGCATAAAAGGCGCGCCGACAGCGACATAGTATCCCAAAAGCCCACTCGCGAAGCTCGCCGGTGAACTCATGATTTCACCGACTTCGAGAGGGTGGCGCGAAACAATCAAAAGCTGAACGATCGTGAGGACCGCGGCGGCGACAACCAGGGTGACCAGACGATCCTGACCTCTGCGCGCGAAAAGCTGCGGCCGAACCGCTACTATCGCACCGCTCGCCCCAAACCCGAGCAATGCCACGCTGATCGTCAAGTATGCGAGGTGATACCAGACGGTGTACGAGAAGAGCCGAGTCAATGAGATCTCCAACGTCAGGAGACCCATAGATACGAAGAATAGGGCTCCGTAGATTCCGGCATGGGGCGTCGCTCCCCAGCCCTTCACTTCAAGAGAACCTTCGTTTAGTCCGTCATTCGCCATCACTTCTTCTCGTTTACCGGCAGCCGGAGCAGATCTCTCAGCGCGACAACTATCGTTGGTGAAAACCGTTATCAGATCAGCGAATCCTCGGGACATAGAGCCGGGTGCGACGTCCGATGCAGCTCGCAGCGGTCGTAGCAACCCGGCTTAAACCTTGCTCCAGGAGTCGAGGCGGTCGTGCCGCGGATGGTACCGTGAAGACACAGCAAAGTGCAAAAGGCCCGTTCTCACTTGATGTACCCGAGGTCGCGCGCCCGGGAACAACCACGTACCGAATGAACCGCGCGTTGGTTTGTCCTCAGCGGAACGCTGTTCGCGGACGATAAAACAGTCAGGGCGCCTGTGGGCGCAGTTCGCGGAGGATTCTGGTCGAGCCCGGATTTCTCGGTCGCCGGCACATGCTCGTTTCCCGGCAGGGTGATGGAGTGCCTCCGTGCGCGACCTTCCCACCAGGAAGACTCGTCTCGGGGAAGAAGGCCCCGATCGCTACCTTGCGTCGCTGACGCCGTCCGAGCGGATGCAGATGGTCTGGACGCTGACGCTGCAGAGCTGGATGTTCAAGACAGGAAGCACCGATGAACCGCGACTACGTCGAGACATTGGCCGCGTTGTGCGCGGCCGGCGCCGCAGCGCCGGCTGAAGCTGGTGCCTGTCCCCGACTCACTTCGCCTTCGGTGCCGTCGTCCCGGCAATCACATCCCTTAGATCGATCCTCTTCGCCTGCGCGTCGTTCAGCCGCGCCAGCGCCTTCTCGATGCTCGGCTGCGCCGCGAGATACGCGTCGATCGCCCTTCCGTCCTGCGAATAGCGGTGCGCGGCCAGGAACGACGCGTTGTTGAGCCCGTCGGTGCGCAGCATCTCGGCGAACACCGGATCGGAGTGCTCCATGTTGCCGAGCAGGTCGGCGTAGATGTCCTGCCGCTGCTGGAGCATCGCCTCACGCGCGAGCTTCTGCTTGCGCGACTGGTCGAAGAACTCCTTCAGCCGGTCGGAGGCTTTGTCGAGCAGGTCGCTGCGCTCGATCCACGTCTGCCGGGCCTTGGCCATCGCATCGGCGTGCTTCTGGTCGCCTTTGGACAGGAAATAGCTCTCGGCCAGCCTCCACGACGTCGCCGTCGCCAGCGTCTCGTTCAACGCGACACGGCCCGGCGCGAAGAACGTCTGGTGCGTCAGCTCGTGCAGCACCGTGAGCACCACTGCCGTCTCGCCGCGATCGAGCACCGATGACGGCAGTGGATCGTCGAACCAGCCTAAAGTGGAGTACGCCGAGGCCTCGACGATCATCGTCTCCAAGCCCTTGGCGCGCAGCGTGGCGGCAAATTCCTCGGCCGACGGCCGGTCGAAATAGCCGCGGTACGGGATGTCGCCGATGATCGGGTACCACCAGGTGTACGGCTCCAGGTGATCGGCATAGGCCGCGGTCACCACTTCGAAGGACGAGGCTCGCGCGGCATCGGCCACTTTGCGGTAGCTTCCGCCGACGTTGAGGCCCTGCTGCTGCGCGAAGCGGCGCACGTCGATCAGCACTTCGAGCGCGTGGCGCTTTTCGGGATTCTCGGCAGTTGCGAGCATATCTGTGGCCGCCGATGCACTGCCGAGATAGCGAACCTCTTCCCAGGCGAGGCGCGACAGATACGCAGCGCGGCATCCGCCGCAGAGCATCATTGCAACTGCGCACGCCGCTGCGGCAGCGGCCCGTGCGCTCGGCCTTTTCGTTGACGCGGCGCCCTCCGCTATAAGGGAGCGATTCGACAAGTGGAACGTCTCTGGAAGTACATGCGGCGCTACCGTGCCCGCTACGCAGTCGGTGGACTGGCCCTGTTCGCAACGGCCACGCTCGTCATGGCCATCCCCAAGCTGACGCAGAAGGCCTTCGACGTCCTCGGCAGCAGTCTGCCCCCCGACCAGAAACTGGCCACCGTGTCGGGCTATGCGGCCACCATTGTCGCGATCGCCGTCGTGCAAGCGGTGGTAAGGACGTGGTCGCGCACCCTGATCTTCAATGCCGGGCGCGACGTCGAGTACGACCTTCGCGGGGAGCTTTACGACCACCTTCTGAAATTGCACCAGGGCTATTACCAGCGCCAGCGCACCGGCGACCTGATGTCCCGCCTCGTCAACGACATCGGGGCCGTGCGCATGCTGCTCGGCCCGGGCTTCCTCACGTTCATCAACACGCCGATGTACTGCCTCTACGCGTTCTCGCTGATGCTCTGGATGGACCCGAGGCTGACGCTTGCCGCGCTCGTGCCGTTCCCGGTGATCCTCGTCTACATGCGCCGCTACATGCGCGCGATGATGGAATCCACCGTGCGCACCCAGGAACGGCTGGCCGAGATGTCGGCGTTCGGCCAGGAGACGCTGGCCGGCATCCACGTCGTCAAATCGTTCGGTCGCGAAGAAGGGCGCGCCGAGCGCTTCATCGAAATGAACGAGCGCTACAAGGTGGAGGCGATGGAAGTGGCGCGGCTTCGCGCGAAGATCTTCCCGGCCATCCGCACCGTGTCGTCCCTGGGCGTCGTCATCGTGCTCGGCCTCGGCGGCTACGATGTCGTCCACGGACACCTGACGCTCGGCTCCCTCGTCGCGTTCATGGGGTATCTGCAGATCCTCGCGTGGCCGATCATGGCCGTCGGCTTCATGATCGCGCTGTGGCAGCGCGGCAAGGCCGCCCTCGTCCGCCTCGGCGAAATCTTCGACATCGTGCCGGAAATCGCCTCTCCCGCCGATGCCTATCGCCCGGACGAGGTACGCGGCGACGTGCGCTTCGACCACGTCAGCTTCGGGCACACCCCGGACGGCGCGCCGGTGCTGCGCGACATCTCGATCGACGTTCCGGCCGGCACCACGCTCGGCATTCTCGGCCGCACCGGCTCGGGCAAGTCGACGATTGCCAACCTTCCGCCGCGCCTGTTCGACACCACTGCCGGAAGCGTGCTCATCGACGGCGTCGACGTGCGGCGCTGGGACCTCGGCACTCTTCGCAGCGCGATCGGCTTCGTGCCCCAGGATCCCTTCCTGTTCTCGACGACGATCGAGAAAAACGTCGAGTTCGGCCGCGACTCCATCGCCACCGACGAGCTCGCGAAGATCCTCGAGACGGCGGGCCTGGAGGGCGACCTCGCCGAATTCCCGCACGGGCTGGCCACGCCGGTCGGTGAGCGCGGGGTGACCCTGTCGGGAGGCCAGAAGCAGCGCCTGACGCTGGCGCGCGCGGTGGGCCGCCAGCCGCGCATCCTGATCCTCGACGACTCGCTGTCGAGCGTCGATGCCGCCACCGAGCGGCGCATCCTCGAGCGCCTCGACGAAGTGCGCCGCGGACGCACGGCCATCGTCATCTCGCACCGTGTCTCGTCGGTGAGCAACGCCGACCGCATCGCGGTGATCGACGAGGGCGCCATCGTCGAGCAGGGCACCCACGCCGAGCTGCTCGGCATGGGCGGCCATTACGCCGACCTGTGGAAGCGCCAGCGCATCAGCGAAGAGCTGGAGGCAATGGCGTGAGCACCGCCGCCTCCGCCACCGATACTGAGCGCGTTCAGGGCGGAATCACCGAGGAACAGGCGATTCTCGGCACCCGCGACATCGCGATGGTGCGCGCGATGTGGCGCTTCCTGGCGCCGTACAAGGGCCTGTTCTTCCTTTCGGTGGTGCTGCTGCCGCTGATCTCGGCGTGCCTGCTGGTGCAGCCGTACATCATCAAGAAAGCCATCGACCACTGCATCGCCGCTGGCACCACCGACGGGCTGCTGTGGTGGGTGCTCGCCTATACCGCCGCGTTCATCGGCGAGTTCACGCTGCTGTACTGGCAGAACGTCGTCACGATGATGCTGGCGCAGAAGAGCCTGGCCGACCTTCGCCTGGCAGTGTTCCGCAAGATCGAGTCGATGGACACCGCGTTCTTCGACCGCAACCCGGTCGGCCGGCTCGTTACCCGCATGACGACCGACGTCGACGTCATCAACGAAATGTTCGCGGCCGGCGCGATCACGATGCTGATGGATGCGATGACGCTCGTCGGCATCGTCGTCATCATGTTCACGCTGCACGTGAAACTCACGCTGGCAGCGATGGCGACGTTGCCATTGATGCTGATTCTCGTCGACTTCTTCCGCCGAAGGACACGCACGTACTACCGGCTGATCCGCGACCGCATCGCCCGCATCAACGCCTACCTGCAGGAGTCGATCACCGGCATGGCGGTGGTGCAGCTGTTCGCGAGCGAAGAGCGCATGGGCCGCGAATTCGGCGAGCTGAACGAGGCCTACCGCGACGCCAACCACTGGTCGAACATCTACGAAGCGTCGTTGTTCTCGATCGTGGAGGCCGTGAGCGCGATCTCGACCGCCGCGATCCTCTGGTACGGCGCGCACCTCGTGATCGGCGAGCCGGTGTCGGCCGCTTCGTCGGTATCCAACGCAGTCGGCTTCGGGACGCTCGTCGCGTTCATGGAGTACATCAACCGCTTTTTCGTCCCGGTGCGCGATTTTTCGACGAAATATGCAGTGCTGCAATCGGCGATCGCGGCGTGCGAAAAAGTGTTCGGGCTGCTCGAGCTCGAGCCGGGGCTCGTGAGCCCCTCGCAGCCTGTTCCGGCGCCGCCGCGCACCGGAACCATCGAGTTCGACGACGTGTGGTTCTCGTACCTGCCGGGCGAGCCGGTGCTGCGCGGCGTCTCGTTCCGCGTCGCCGCCGGCGAGCACGTCGCGATCGTCGGCGCCACCGGCTCGGGCAAGACGACGATCACCAAGCTGCTGTCGCGATTCTACGACGTCGAGCGCGGGCGCGTGCTGGTGGACGGCGTCGACGTGCGCGAATGGGACCTCGGCGACCTCCGGCGCCGCATCGTCACGGTGCTGCAGGACGTCTTTCTGTTCGCCGGCACGGCGGCCGACAATATTCGCCTGGGACGCGACGACATCACCGACGAAGAGATGCACGCGGCCGCGCGCGCGGTGCACGCCGACCGCTTCCTCGAGCGCCTGCCCGAAGGCTACGACGCGCCGGTGCGTGAGCGCGGCAACAATTTTTCGACGGGCCAGCGCCAGCTCCTGTCGTTCGCGCGCGCGCTGGCCTACAAGCCCGACATCCTCGTGCTGGATGAGGCCACCTCGAGCGTCGATCACGAGACCGAGGAGCTGATCCAGGACGCGGTGGCGCGCATGCAGGAAGGGCGCACTTCGCTCGTCATCGCGCACCGGCTTGCCACCATCGAGAGCGCCGATCGAATCGTCGTGCTGCACCACGGAGCGCTTCGCGAGAGCGGCACCCACGAGGAGCTGCTTCGCCTCGGTGGTCTTTACGCGCGGCTGTACCAGCTCCAGCGGGACGACGCGGAACACGCGCATCCCGTCGAGGAGACGGTCGCGACAGCCTGAAACGCTCGCGCGGCGCCTGCTGCGCCTTTCCCGATCGATCTATTTCGAACCGTTTGCCGGTGCCTTGGTGTCGACGGGCGGAGTTTTCGCCGGCGCAGAGCCGGCCGCGCCGCCGCCGGCGTGCGCCGCAGGCGCGGCATTCGGCGGAGTCTTCGTGGCCTCGGTTCCGGGCGGTGCAATCGGCGGTGCAGCCGCCCCATTCTGCTTCGCCTTGTCCTCGGCCTCGGCCTTTTCGCGCTCGGCTTTCAGCTGATTCGGATCCTTGCCGTCGCAGCGGCACCACTTGCGCTGGTGAGGAGGCTCCTCCGCCGCGTCGCCGGGACTGGCCGGCACGACGATGTGACCTGGGATGTTGGGAACCTTCGAGGGATCCTGCCCTTCGGCGATGGCTTTCTTGCGGAGCTCGTTGAGCACGGACTCGGTGCGCTGGCGCATGCGCTCGTCCGGGTCCAGCGCCCCTCCGTGCCTGTCCGCGATCGTTTTCGCGGCAAGCTGCAGGATGCTCATGACATTGTAGACCTGGTTGGCGGGGTCCTTGTACAGTTTGTCGACGACGCCGCGCCACTCCGGCGGCTTCACTTTGGGTGTCCACGGATACTTCTCGTCCACCCAGCCGCCGGCATCGAGGTTGCGTGCCACGTTGGCCATGTCGAGAAAGCCGGTGACGTAACCGTTCTTGAAATCATTCGTGAATTTTTGCCAGCCCGCGTAGCCGAACGCTGCTGCCGCCACCGCCGCAGAGCCGAACAGAGCTCCCGCGACCGTTCCCAGGACGAATGCACGAAGCGAGACGGGAAGCGAAGCAGGATATCGCATGGGCGCGAGCATCCTTCATAACGACGCAGCCTGCAAGAATCGCTGCGCCGCGCCGCGGCGTGTAGCGGTGAGGCCGGCGCCGCGCTAGGCTGCCCTGCGGCGGACCCGCAGTTGCACGATCCCATGATCCCATGAGCAGCGGCGTTTCGGAGCCGCGGGTGCGGCGGGCGCTGGTGACGGGAATTTCCGGGCAGGACGGCCACTACCTGGCCGGGCAGCTCATCGACGACGGCATCGAAGTCTTCGGGCTCACCCGCAGTGACGCACCGGTCGCGGCGGGCGTCCAGGCCCTCCGCGGAGACCTGCGCGACGCTTCCTCGCTGCGCCGCGCGATCGACGCTTGCCGGCCCGACCAAATCTACAACCTTGCCGCTGCGACTTTCGTGCCCGGATCCTGGGAAAATCCCGGCGAAGTGGAGGACGTCAACGGCGGCGGCGTCGAGAGGCTGATCGATGCGATTCGCGCGTGCGGCCTGCCGATCCGCCTGTGCCACGCGTCCTCGGCGGAGATCTTCGGGCCGCCCAGCGGAAAGCCCCAGGACGAGCACACGGAGCTGGCTCCGGCATCGCCCTACGCCAGGGGCAAGGCGCGCGCGCATCGCGCCATTGCGGCGGCGCGCGAGGAGCATGGGCTGTTCGCGTGCTCGGCAATCCTGTTCAACCACGAGTCGCCGCGACGCCCGACGCGCTTCGTCACGCGCAAGATCGCGATGGCGGTGGCGCGCATTCATCGCGGGCTCGGCGATCACGTGACGCTCGGAAGCCTCGAGGCCTCGCGCGACTGGGGCTACGCGCCCGAGTACGTCGCCGCGATGCGTGACATGCTCGCGGCGCCGCAGCCTGCCGATTACGTGGTCGCAACCGGCCGCTCAGCAACCGTCGCCGATTTTGCCAGGCTCGCGTTCGCGAGCGTCGGACTGGAGTGGCGCCGCCACATCCGTTTCGACGCCTCGCTCGCACGTCCCGGCGATTCCCTCGCCCGCATCGGCGATCCGTCGCGCATCGCGAAGGACCTTGGATGGCGCGCGACGACGTCGCTGGAGGATCTGGTGCGCATCATGGTCGATGCAGACCTGGTGCTGCTCGACAAATGGTGAAACGGCGGGAGAATCGGCGAGGCTAACGGTCGAAGAGCACACCGGGCGCCAGCAGCCAGTCGGGATCGAGCGCCTGTTTCGTGCGGCGCATCGATGCGACGCCCTCTTTTCCGTGCAGGCTTTCGAGCAGGTCTTTCTTCCACGCGCTGCGGCCGGTGCCGTGCTCCGCCATCGGGCTTCCGCCGAGCGCGATCGCAACCTCGCCGATCGTCTTCTGCGCTTCGCGCGCCTTTTCCATTCCAGCCAGATCGCGCGCGATCAGGTTCGGATGCAGGTTGCCGTCGGAGATGTGGCCCCAGATCGCGGAGTCGAGCCCGGTCGCTTCCACGATTGCCCGGTAGCGCGCGAGCGCTTCGGCGAGGCGGTCGAACGGGACGATGACGTCGCCGCCGGATTTGGACACAGGCTGACCCGAGCGCAGCGCGGCGGCACGTACGCGCGCGTTGACGCCGTCGGGAACGGCTTCGCGCAGCGCGAACAGCGCGCGGCGCCGCTCTTCTTCGCCGGGAAGAGCCGGGATCGAAGCCTCGAGGACACCGTGGCGTCGCAGGATCCGGCACAGGGCGGCAATCGGCCCCTTTGCGTCGCCCGCCGCCGTGGAAAGCTCCTCTACGGCTCGCGCGCGATCGTACGACGGATCGAGCTCCACCTGCACGAGAAGCAGGGCCCCCGCGCTTGCCGGCAACGCGACTCCGACTTTCTCGGCGACCGAATCTTCGCGCAGTACCTGCAGGCAGCGGCCGTCCATGAATTCGATTGCCGCGACGTCGACGCCGTCGTCGTCACCGGCTCGCCCACGCAATGCGGCCTCGCGAAGATCCGCCGTCAACCGCACGGCCTGCTCGTCGTCGCCCACCGGCACCAGCACCGCGAGCCAGGCCGGCCGCGGCGAAAGAAGGCGCAGCCGCGCTTCGGTGACCACTCCGAGCGTGCCTTCGCTGCCGATGAAAAGATCGATCAGATCCATCGACGGCGCGCCGCGATAACCGGCGGAGATTTTCGGGACCTGCGGATGCGCGGGGCGCGGCACGAAGACCTGCACGCGCTTTGCGTCGAGCAGGACGATCTCGAACGATCCGTCGTCGCCGGCGAGCACCTGGCCGCGCTCGACGTCGAGCACCTCGCCGCAGGCCAGCACTACGGTAATCGCGTCGATCCACGCCCTGGTCGTCCCGTGCCGGAACGTTGCGGCGCCGGCTGCGTCGGTGGAAATGACGCCACCGACTGTCGCGCCGTCGAAAGTGGGAATGGGAGGGAATACGCAGTTGCGTTCGGCGCACGCCGCGTCGAGGTCGCGCAGCACGACGCCGGCTCCGCATTGCACCGCATGCCTGCTCCACGGACCGACCTGCGTCAGGCGCGACGTCGAGACGACGATCTCGCCGTGCGGGGTCGCGCCGCCGGTCAGCGATGATTGAGCACCGACGACGAGCAGGGGACGCCGCGCAGCCAGCAGGGTAGCGACGTCGCGTTCGCTTGCCGGAAAGCACACCTCGTCGGTGTGTCCACCAGGGTAGCGCGCCGCATCTTGAAGATACCCCGACACGACATCGGGATCGCGCTCCCGCCGCAATTGCTGCTCGCCGCGCGGTGCGCGCGTGCGCGCAAGCCAGTGAGGGTTCGACGACATCGCGGGGTCAGGAGACTTCGAGCGCGATGTTGCCCGCATCGCGGACGACGATCGCACGCGGCGACGGGTCGTCCAGCAGTGTTCGCGCCCACTCGACGGCGCTGCGGCGGTCGGCGAACAGGCTGACGTCGAGCACCCCGGCCAGCTCCGGGTCGATTCCGCCGCTGATCACCCCGACGTGCACGGCGCGCTCGTCGGTCAGCGCCCTCAGGCGCACGGCCTTGTGGTCGCCGAGCCGGTATCCGCGCGCCGCGACGATTTCGCGGGCCCTCTCGACGCCCGGTGCCGCGCGCAGCAGCTCGACGAAATGATCGATGCCCACTCCGCCGCTGCAGCGCGCCTCGAGAAGGAGCACGCCGCCGCTTCGCACCGCGGCCTCGGTGTTCTTGATCCCCTTGTCGGCCTGGTAGAAGTCCCGATCGAGCGGCGGTCGCACTTCGGCGACGACGAGATCGGCCTCTTCGCCGACGGTTGCCGAAAAACACCCGCGCACGAACGACGAGCCCTCCACCAGCGCTTCGAGCGGGTGGCCGGCAGTGATCGCGACGACGCGGCCGTCGACGATCACCTGGTTCAGCGCGAGCAGGCGCGCACCGGAATCCTCGAGGTCTGCCAGCGCGTCGACGATCGCGAGGTGGACCGGATTTCCGTCGAGCTTCAGCGGTCGCGCGGTCGAAGACAACGCGTTCTGGTGATTCGCACGCAGGCTCTCGAGCGACATCACGCCGACGGTGAGCGTCTTGTGTGCGCCGGTGATGCCGGCAAAGTAATGCGGCTCCATGCTTCCGCACGCAAGATAGAAGCCGGCCTCCGACATCCACGAGTGGAACGTCGTGTTACCGACCATTCTCAGCAAGCTTTCGTCGCGGACGTCGTGCCAGACGACTTCGGCGATGCGGTCGGCGTGCTCGCCGAGCATCGCCTTGTCGTGCGCCTCGCGCTCCGAGGGCGTCGAGCGGTGGCTGCCGGCGGCGACGAGCACCCTCAGCGGAGGCGGCTTTTCGGCGGCGAGCCTGCGGTCGAGCACCGAGACGACGGCCCGCAGAAAGCTCGGCGTATCGGTGAAGCGGTGCGTGTCGTTGACGAGCAGAGTCAGCGAGCGGCCCTCGGAGGCCGCACCGCGCGCGAACTGCTCGAGGCCCGCGGCCTCGAGAGCGTCGACCGTGGCCGCATCGACATCGATGCGAGCCTCGGGCATCGCCGGCGTGACTTCGCGCACGTCGAACCCGGAAAGAAGCTCGTGCCAACTTGGAGGCTGGTCGGATCCCATGCGGTGGAAGGCGTCGGGAGGCGGGTCCGCCGTTCGCCGGCAATTTAGAGCACAACGTGCGCGATGTTTGAAGCGCCCCCCTTTGTTGCCGAGTGCGGGGGCCTGCCATACAAGGCGCCGCGTCGCCATGCCCAGCACCAATCCCGACGAGTGGAGCAGCGCGGACGCGTCGCCGCCGTCTTCGCCGGGGCGCCACGAGGGTGGCGCTTTCACGGGGGAAAGGCCCGGCTGGGGCGCCGGCTTCGAGTACGATTACGCGCGTCACGTCGCCGCATACCGTTTCGCGGAGCAGTTGGTAGCCGGCAAGCGCGTCCTGGACGCCGGTTGCGGCGAAGGGTTCGGAACCCGGACCCTTGCCGCCACTGCACGCGAAGTCGTCGGGCTCGACTACTCGAGCGACGCGATCGGGACGTGCCGCCGCCTGTGGAGCGGCGGCAACTATCGCAACCTTCATTTTCGCCGTGAAGACCTCTCCGCCGGCGCTCACGCGGAGTCCGACGTTTTCGACGTCGTGCTCAACTTCCAGGTGCTCGAGCACATGGCCTCACCGCTGCCGCTCCTTCGCGGCCTTGCCAGCAGGCTCACGCCCGGCGGGGTGCTCGTGCTGACGACTCCGAATCGCCTGCGCACCGTATCGGAGAATCCCTACCACGTGCGCGAGTACACGCAGCAGGAGCTGGCACGCGAGCTCGGCGCCGTCTTCGGAAACGTCGAGATCCGCGGCGTCTTCGGCAACGAGAACGTCGAGCGCTTCGAGACGCGTCGTGCCGGGGCAGTCTCGCGCATCCTGCGCCTGGATCCGCTTGGGCTTCGCCACGTGCTGCCGCGCGCGGTTGTCGAGTTCGCGTTCGCACGGCTGGCGCGAATCGTGCGGCGGCGCGCGAGCCCGGCTCAGGAGCCGCCGATCGTTCCCGAAGATTTCCGCGTCGGCACCGGCGATATCGACCGCGCACTGGACCTGCTCGCGCTTTGCCGGCTTTCCCCCGAGGGTCGGTAGCCCGCCGCCGTCCTCTCGCGTACAACCAAAGCATGCCGCGGCGCGCCTTTCCGCCCCTGCACGGCGCGCCGAGGCGCGCCTTGCTGCCCCTGCTCGCCGTCCTGGCGGCGTGGCTCGTCGCCGTCGCGGCGATCGGAATCGGTGGCGATTTCCCGCTCGGCGACGACTGGTCTTACGCGCATGCCGCTCGCTCGTTGTGCGAGAACGGCAAGTTCGACTTGCTGCCGTGGACGGGAGCGAGCCTGTTTCTCCAGGCTCTGTACGGTGCGGCCGCGTGCAAGGTCGCGGGCTTTTCTTACGTAGTCCTGCGCACGACGACGCTCGCGATGTCGGTGTGCGGAATCGTCGCGACCTCCGCGCTGCTCGTCGAATGCGGAGCTTCCCCCTGCGTTGCGGCAGCCGGCGCTGCCGTCGTCGCGTCCTGCCCGCTCTGGCTGAATCTCTCGTTCACATTCATGACCGACGTGCCGTTCGCGACTCTCGCCGTGGTTTCGCTGTGGCTCACGGCAAGATCGCTGCGCCTGCATTCGCGGCCGGGCCTGGTGCTGGCGGGCGTCGCAGCGGCGGCGGCATTCCTCATCCGCCAGCACGCGGTGTCGATTTCGGCAGCGGCTGCACTGGCCGCCCTCCTTCCGCCAGGCAGGATCGCCCCGAATGCCGGCACGAAGAGCGATGCAGGTCGTCGGCCGGGTGATCGCCTCGTCGATGCGGCCGCGGTGGTCGCGGTTCCCGTCATGACGGTGATCGCCTACACCGCGTGGGCCGCGACTTCGTCGGCAACGCCGCTGGCGGTGCACAACAAGCTGGTCGAGGCGGCAAGGCTGGCGCCTGTCTCCGCGCTGGACGTTGCGTTCCGGGCGCTGGTGACACTCGGCTTCCTCATCCTTCCGTGGACCGCGACGTCCGCATTCGCCACCGGTCGCGAAAAGAGAGTCTTCGCGCTCACCCTCGCGGTCCTTGGCGGCATCGCCGGATTCGTGTGGGTGCGCAACGGATCTGCGATGTTCTATCTCGGCAACATCATGGGACTCCTGCACGTCGGCGCCCGCACGACGCGCGACGCGATGTTCCTGGCCAAGCCCGACGCTGCCGAAATTCCGGGCCTTGCACGCCCGATCCTCACGGTGCTTTGCGTGATTTCCGCCTCGCGCCTGGTTGCGCGCCTGTCACTTCTGGTGCGACTCGGCGGCCCGATTGCGTCCACCCCGGCGATCCGCAACGACACGCGCTACCGCGTCGCGTGGCTCTGCGTGATGGCACTTCTGCTCTCGGGCGCGGGCACGCTGCTGCAGGCGCATTACTATTTCGACCGCTACCTCGTCGTGCTCGTACCGCTGGCAATCGCGTCACTGGTCTGCCTCGATCCTTCGCCGAGGTCCGGAGCCTTCACCGTAGCGGCGACGATCGCGATGGCCCTGTATTCCGTCGCCGGCACGCATGACTACCTCGCATGGAACCGCGCGCGCTGGGGCCTGCTTTCGGAGCTGGAAAGCAAGGGCATCGACGCCACGCACATCGACGGAGGCTTCGAGTACAACGCGGAACGCCTTGCCGCCAGGCTGCGTACGTCACCGACCGACGCGCAGGCCGCCGCGGGCCAGGACGCATTGCACAAGAGCTGGTGGTGGGTCGTCGACGACGAATGGATCGTCGCATTCGGGCCGCTTGCCGGCTATGACGAAGCAGCCTCGCGGGAGTATCCGCGCTGGCTCCTGCCAGGAAAGGCCCGCGTCCTGCTGCTTCACCGCACGGGAACCGACGGACCTGCCGGCAGCGACGCGAAAGCGGGCGGAGCCTGAGGCATGCAACGCGAACAGATCGCCGAGATGTACGCCGTCGAGCAGGCGCACTGGTGGTTCTGGAGCAAACGACTGCTGATGCGCCGCCTGCTCGGCACCCGCCTGCGCAGGAGTGGTCTTCGCATCCTCGACATCGGCTGCGGGGCCGGCGCCAACGCTCTCGAGCTGTCGCGCTTCGGCCGCGTAACGGCTGCAGACCGCAGCCTCGAAGCGCTTGCGTTCGTGCGATCGCGCGGTGTCGACGATGTGGTCGCAGCCGAGGCTCCCCAGCTTCCGTTTCGCGATGCGTCTTTCGATATCGTCACGGCCTACGACGTGATCGAGCACGTCGACGACGACCGCGGCTTCGTGCGCGAGCTCGCAAGGGTGCTCGTCCCGGGCGGGGCGCTGGCAGTGCACGTGCCGGCGTGGCCGTCGCTGTGGAGCCGCCACGACGTCGTGCTCGAGCACAAGCGCCGCTACACGCGCCGCTCCCTGCATGCGCTGCTCAGCGTCGACGAGCTCGAGATCGACAGGCTCGGATGGACGAACTTCACCATATTCGCTCCGACGGCTGCGCTGCGCCTGGCTCGCCGCATTCTTCCGGGTGCAGGCTCGGGCGGCGACGGCGCAGACCTCGGCATCGTGCCGGCGCCCATCAACTGGCTTCTTCGTGGCGTGGGTCGCGCCGAAGCGGCTGTGGCCGCGACCACGGGGCTGCCGATCGGCGTGTCGCTGGCGGCAATCGCAACGCGGCGGCCGGCGACGGGCGACGACGCTGCGCGCAGTTCACTGGCGCAAGCACCAAAATGAGATAGACAGGCGGCTCGATGAGGAGTCTTCTCCAGGCACCCGAGCCGTCCCTTCCAGCCGTTGCCGGGCTCGTTGCGGTGGTGATCGCGGTCGTCGCCGCGATGATCGCGCTGGTCGGCGTCGCCGCCGGGCGCGACGGGCACGATACGCTGGAAAGCGGGCGCCCCTCCGGACTGCAGCGCCGTTTCACGGTGGCGATCCTTGCGTGGCTGGCAGCGACCGGTGCGCTGGCTGCAAGCGGGGTGCTTTCGCACTTCGAGGTGCGGCCGCCGCCGATGATGCCGCTCGCGCTGATCTCCTTCGCGCTGACGACGGTACTCGGTCTGTCGCGTTTCGGTGCGATGCTCGCGCGGGGCATTCCGCTGGCGGCGCTCATCGGCCTCCAGGCTTTCCGTGCTCCGCTGGAGCTGATCCTCTACCAGCTCAGCCTCGACGGCGTGCTGCCGGTGCAGATGACGTTCGACGGCATGAACAAGGACATCGCGACAGGAATCGTCGCGGCGCTTCTCGGCATCTGGGCGTGCTTTGCCGAGCCGCCGCGCATCCTGGTGCGCCTGTGGAACCTGATGGGCGTCGTGCTGCTGGCGATCATCGTGACGATCGCGATCACGTCGATGCCCGGACCGCTGCGCGTGTTTCCGAACGATCCGCCCAATACGATCGTCGCGACGTTCCCGTTCGTGTGGATCCCGACGGTGCTCGTGCAGGCAGCCTGGCTCGGGCACCTTCTCGTGTTCCGGCGGTTGCGGCTCGCCAGGCGAAGCTGATTCGCGCCTGCGCAGGCCGTCAGCGCGACGCCGGAACGATCAGCGCGTGTCCCGTCGCGCGTGCGGGTGCGGGCACACCGGCAAGCGCGGCCAGCGTCGGCGCGACGTCGACGGTCTCGACGCGCCGGTCGACCGTCACGTGCGGAACTCCCGCGCCCTCGAACACCAGCGGCACGTGCGTATCGTAGTCCCACGGCGTGCCGTGGCCTGTCGCGAACTGCGTCGCCGTCTCGCCCTCGAAGCTGATCTGCCAGCCGGGCTTCGGCACGACGTGGATGTCGCCGGAACGATTCGAATAGAAGCTGCGAGCCACGGCGCGGGCAACGTCGGTCTTTGGCAGCTGCCCGCTTTCGATCTGTTCGCGCGTGAACGCAGCGGCCACGCCCGGGGCCTTGGCAAGCTCGAACGCGAGGGCACGCGCGGCCGTCTCCGGATCGACGTGACGCCTCTTCAGCGCGTCCGTATCGAGGTAAACGTACGGCGGCCACTGGCGGCGGATGAAATCGCGGCCGAAACGCTTCTCGAGACGGAGGATGCCGTCCGATTTTTCGATCTCGGAAAGCACGACGTGCCCTGCGTCCTTCCCCTCGGCACGCAGCTCGTCGACAGGCTCGGCGATGCCGTGGTCGGCCGTAAGCACGACCAGCGTGCGGCCTTTGCCCGCGTATTCGTCGGCCGTTTCCAGCAGTTTCGCGATCGCCCGATCGAGGCGCAGAAGCTCGTCTTCGATCTCGAGGCTGTCGGGACCGTAACGGTGACCGATGTAGTCGTTGGCCGAGAACGCCACCGAGAGGTAGTCGGTGACGTCGTCGCGGCCGAGGCCTTCGGCGCGCATCAGCCGTCGTACGAAATCCAGCTCCAGGTCGTCGCCGAAAGGGCTCGCCTCGACGGCGGCGTAGTACGACTTGCCAAGGACGCTGCGATCGAGGCGGTGTGGGAACACGCGCGACATTCCTGCCGGCGGAACTTCCCACGGCATGTCGTCCTTCGCGCGTTCCACGTACGTCGACGGATCGAGAAGCAGCGTCCATGCCTGTCCGTCGAGATGATCGGCGCCGTGTTTCGCATTCCACGCCACTGCCCAGGCCGGCAGGCGGTGGTCGGGGAAATAGTAACTGCTCGAGATGAACTCGCCGGTCGCGTCCGACCACCAGAACGCTTTCCCGGCGCGTCCGGCCATCGGCACCGCGGCCCTGTCCTTGAGCGACACCGCGAATACTTTTGCGCGGCCATCGCTTGCCGCAACCTGCTCGGCCAGCGTCGGCGCGAGCAGCGCCAGCGGCGAGCGGGAACGGCAAGGCCTGCCTGCCTCGGCGTGTCCGGCAACCGGCACCGCGGCGCCGTCGTTGCCGACGACGTCGTAGGCAGGATCCTCGATGTTGTAGTGCATCGCGCCCGTCGTGCGGTCGAGCCAGGTGTTGCCGATCATTCCGTGCACCGACGGATCGGCGCCCGTCGCCAGCGTCGCGTGGCCGACGATGGTCTCGGTGTTGGCGTGACCGTGGTGGGCCTCGGTGAAGACCGCGCCGTTTTCGTAGAGCCGGCGAAACCCGTCTTTCGTCCAGCGGTCGCGAATCCGAAGCGGCAGGTCGGCACGAAGCTGGTCGACGGTGATCTGCAGGATCAGCCGTACTTTTGGCGCAGTTGCGCCGGCCTCTGCCGGCACCGGCGGTGCCAGCAGCCACACGAGCGCCGCGGCGAAGAATACAGCACGCATCGGCTCGGCGGCCTCAGCGGGTCCCACCCTGCGATTGCATCGCGTGGGCCATCGCCGTCAGCCTCTCGACTCTCTCTTCGGTCGACGGGTGCGTCGAAAACAGTCGCGACAGGCGCTCGCCGGCCGCCAGCGGGTTGACGATGTAGAGACTGGCAGTACCGGGAGCCACGTCGGCCGGAATCTGGTGGGAGCAGTTTTCGAGCTTCTCGAGCGCATCGGCCAGTGCCATCGGGTCGCCGCAGAGCGTCGCGCCTGCGCGGTCGGCGTCGAATTCGCGCGAGCGCGAGATGCCGAGCTGGACCAGGCTGGCTGCCACTGGAGCGACCAGCATCACGAGCAGGGCCGCAAGGCCGCCGCCGCGCTCCTCGTCGTCGCGCCGGCCGCCGAACATTCCCGACCACATCAGCGACTGGGCCGCATAACTGATCGCCGTCGCCATCACTGCGGCAATCGACTGGATCAGGATGTCGCGGTGAAGCACGTGGCTCATTTCGTGCGCGAGCACTGCGCGCAGCTCGCGGCGGTCCAGGAGCTCCAGGATGCCGCTGGTCGCCGCAACGACTCCGTGGGCCGGGTTGCGTCCGGTCGCAAAGGCATTCGGCTGCTGCTGGTCGATGATGCACACCCTCGGCTTCGGAATCCCGGCAAGGCGCGCCAGCTCGTCGACGATCGTGTGCAGCTCGGGCGCCTCGCTGACGCTCACTTCGCGCGCCCCCGAGACGCGCAGCACGATGCTGTCGCTGAAGAAGTAGGCACCGGCGTTCATCATCAGCGCCATCACGAGGAGCATCGGCGTGCTGCCGGGCGCGAGCACGCGACCGACGCCGACGAGCAGGGTCGTAAGGATGCCGAGCAGCAGGATCGTCTTGATGGTGTTGTTCATGTCCAGCCTCTCCTGCGAGCGGCTCCGCCTGCTAGTTCCCGACCCGGATTCCGCGGGCTTCGAGCAGGGAGCGAAGCAGGCGCCGCTCGGCGGCACCGAAGATGCCGAAGGCAGCGACGAAGATCACGTAGATTCCCATGCTCGCCGCCATCGAGGCAACCCCTTCGAGGCCCGTCAGCCGGGTTGCCAGCACCGTCAGCAGCACCGCCGCCAGCGGCCGGGCCGCCGAGGCCAGCGTCGCGCGCACGTAACGCCGCGTCGACGGCAGCATCGCGAGCGAAACCTGGGAAGCCGCCGTCGTCGCCAGCGCCGCGACCGCAGCGCCGATCGTGCCGAAGGTGGAGATCGCCAGCCATGACAGCGTCGCGCCGACGCCGGCGAAGACGAGGGTATTGCGCGACATGGCTTTTTCGTTATGGGTCGCGACGAGCAGGTTGAGGATCACGGTGCCGGTGGCGCTGAACAGCGCCGTGAACGCGAGCAGCGACAGGATGACGCCGGCCTCGACGAACGACGGCCCGAACAGCTTGCTCATGATCAGCCCGCTTTGCACCGCACACAGCACGACCGGAATTCCGGTGGCAACGACCAGGTAGCGCACCGAGCGCTCGGCGGTCGTCAGCAGCGCCGGCGATTCGCGGGCATGCAGGCCCGCCATCAGCGGGTAGATGCTGATCATCAGCGCCTCGGGCAGCAGCGAGAAAGCCTCGGTCACGCGCGAGGCCGCTCCGAGCTGACCCACCTCGACCGGTCCCCTCAGCGTCATCAGCAGGATCTGGCCGATGCGCAGGCTGACGGTCATCGCGAACGCGTTGAGCATCAGCGGAATGACGCCTCCGGCAAGGCGCCGCCAGCGCCGCAGGTCGAAACGGATGCGCGGCGCGATCTTCTTGCGAAGCACGAACGCAATGATGAAGAACGTCAGCAGGTTGGCGCCCGACATCGCAAGGAAGATCGACGTCAGGCTGCTGCCGTTCAGCACGGCGATCCACACGCCGATCGCCAGCAGGACGGCGCGCAGCGCGGCCTGCCAGAACAGCGCGAAGATCTCGAGGCGCGCGCGATGCCAGGCCCGGTACGCGCCGCCGAGCGCCGTCGGGAGGTTGAAGGCGGCGACCAGCATCAGCGACGGCGGCGTCTGGTGGTTCGACGCGATGCCGACGAACGCCACCGAGATGCACACCGAGCACAGCGCCATCGTCAGCTTGAGGCCGAGACCGGCATAAAGCAGCGCGTCGCGCTCGGCCGGATCCTGGCTCATCGTGCGGACCAGCACCGTGTCGATGCTGTAGTCGGAGACGATCTGGAAAAACGCGAGGTACGCGATGACGAACGCGTAGATGCCGAAGGATGCGGGGTCGAGGACGCGCGCGAGGTAGAGAAGGATGATGACGGGCAGGATCTTGTCGACAGCCTGCGTCAGCAGGCCGTACCAGGCGCGGCGCGCGACGTCGTGGGCATGGTGCGAAGCCTCGGCGCGCGCGGCCGTCTGCGCAGCCGCGTCGGCGGGCCCGGCAGCGTCGTCAGCCGGGGCGTCCTCGCCGGCCTCGAACAGCGGGGTTTCCACCTCCGTGCAGTCCGAGACAGCCAATTCGCCGAAGCTGGTCCCCTCGCTTTCCCTCATCGAATCCCGCCCGTTCCCGCCGGTCGCGAAGAAGTCTGCCCAGGCACGCGAGCGGGATGACCGACGCGAAGCCCGCGGGCAAATCCCGGCGATGAATCCCCGGGGCAGCCGGCGAAGCAAGTGCGCACCATTTTGGCGCAATATCTGCGAAGAAAGCGCGGCGAATTCCCGCCGCCCGCACGCCCACGAGCTGCTCGCACGACACCGGCGGCGCCGGGACGGCAATTGCAACGCGGTCAACTGACAGCTACAGGCATCCTCGTGCCCCGGCGCGTTTTGCTTCTCACGGGGCTGTTCTTTGTCTCCGGCGCCAGCGGACTCATTTATGAGGTCCTCTGGACCCGCCAGCTGTCGCTGATCTTCGGCGTCACCACCTACGCAGTTTCCGCCGTGCTCGCCACGTACATGGGCGGGCTGGCGCTGGGCAGCTTCTGGTTCGGACGGCGCGTCGAGAAATTCTCGAACCCGCTGCGCCTGTACGCGCTGCTCGAAGCGGGGATCGGTCTTTACGCGCTCGTCGTGCCGCTGCTGCTGCACGGACTTCGCCCGCTCTACATCGCGCTGGCCCAGCTCGGGCTTCCGTACGCGACGTTCTCGCTGGCGCGCACACTGCTGGCTTCAGGGGTGCTGCTGGTGCCGACGACGTTGATGGGAGGCACCTATCCCGTCCTCGTGCACTACTGGACGACGACCGGTCGCGGCCTTCACCGCGGCGCCGGCGTGCTTTATTTCGTCAATACGGCCGGCGCGATCCTCGGCTGCGCGCTGACGGGCTTCTGGCTCATCGAGCATTTCGGGCTGACGGGGACGACGCGGATCGCCGCCGTCAGCAACCTGCTGCTGGCAGCGGGCGCCGCGGCCATCGCCGGCCGCGCGCAGGCCTCCGGCGAGATCGCACCCGTGCGCAGCGATTCGCCGAAAATCGAGGAAACGGCCTTCTCGCGGCTGATCCTGCTCTGTGCCGGCATTTCGGGCTTCGTCTCGCTGGCTGCCGAAGTGCTGTGGAGCCGCGCGCTGCTGCGGTACCTCTACAATTCCACCTACGCGTTCACGTCGATGCTGAGCGCATTCCTTCTCGGCATCGCGCTCGGCAGCGCGGTCTACACGACGATGCTCGCCCACCGCCGCCGTCCCCTGCTCGTCCTTGCGGCGCTCCAGACAGGTGTGGCGGCCGGCTTCGTCGTGACGATCCTGGCGTTTCCGTCACTGCGCGAATGGACCGACTGGATGGTCGGCAGCGGCATCGTGACGACTTTCGAAGATTCGCTGCGGATGATGATGCTGCGGGCAGTGCTGGTGCTGCTGCCGCCGGTGGTCTTTCTCGGCGCGATCTTCCCGCTGACCGCCTCAGTCTACGCGTCAGGGCGGGACGACGTCGGTTCGTCGGTGGGCCGTGTCTATGCAGCAAACACGCTCGGCGCCATCGTCGGCTCGATCGCGTGCTCGTTTCTCCTCGTGCCGGTCATCGGCATGTGGGGCACCCAGAGGCTGCTGATCGCGCTGTGCCTGGTGCCCGCCGGGCTCGTGGCCTCCGTCGCTCTGCCGAGGGCGAAGGCCGCAGTGCTCGCTGCGACAGTCGTGGCCGCGGCAGCTGCGCTGTTCGTCCCTGCCGGCGACGTCTTTCGCGACACGTTCCTGCAGGGCAGGCCCGGCGTTCTCGATTTCTATCGCGAGGGATCGACGGATACCGTCGGCGTGGGCAACGCCTTCGGACAGCGCACCATCGTCTACGAGGACCAGCGCGGCACGGCCTCGACGATGTCGTTCGGCGTCAATTTCTTCCTCGGCCACCTGCCGATGCTTCTGCACCCGGGCACGCCGAAGCGCGTGCTGCACATCTGTTTCGGCGTCGGCAACAGCCTTTCGGCCGTCGCTTCGCACACCGAGCTCGAGCGCGTCGACAATGTCGAGCTGAGCCCGCACGTGCTCGAGGCCGGCCATTTGTTCTGGACCAACGACGACGTGCTCTCCAATCCGAAAGTTCACACGATCATCGACGACGGGCGCAACTACCTGATGACGACGAATCAGATGTACGACGTCATCCTGCTCGAGCCGCCCGAGACCTTCACTGCCGGCGTCATCAACCTGTACACCGTCGAGTTCTACCGCGACGCGCTGGCCCATCTCGCGCCCGATGGCCTGATGATGCAGTGGATCCCGACCGGCAACGGCACGATGAACGAGGAGAAGGAACTGTTCGCGGCCTTCGCGGCCGTGTTCCCGCACCAGAGCATGTGGTGGCAACTCGGCAGCGGCTGCGCGCTGCTGGTCGGAAGCCGCCAGCCGCTGGCCATCGACTACTCGCGCCTTCGCGAGCACATGAAGGAGCCGCGCGTGCACCGGGACATGACGCTCAGCCAGGTGCGGGACGTCGACCAACTGCTGAGCATGTTCCTCTTCGACGACGTCGCGTTCGCGGATTTCGTGCGCGGCGTTGCCCCGACCCGCGACGACCGTACCGTGCTCGACTTCACGATGCCGAGGTACGCCGGGTCCGGATTCGGCCTTGGCCAGTTCAGCTCCGACGCCAAGGCCGGCGGCGACAAGCAGAAGACGCCGTTCTGGTTCGTGCTGACCCGTCTGGCCGAGTATCGCAAGCTCGGCCGCCCGGTCGTCCCGTACCTGACCAACCTCGGCGGGGAAGATCCCGCTGCCATCGCGGCGCGCATCGAGCGCGCAAGGTTCACGCCGCGTCGAACGCTCGCCCTGAGCGAACCGGAGTGGCAACGCATGCGCAGCGACGGAAGCCTGCCGCAGCGATGGGTGGAAGCGCTGCGAGCGCCCGCAGCCGTGCCCGCCGTGTCCTCCGAAGGCGCACCTGCCGCGCCGCATTGATGTTGCGACCGGGCAAGGTGCCCCTCGAGAAGGACCTTGCGCTACTGACCCACTCTCGCCATAAGAGTGGGTCAGACGGCCGGGGAGAGGCCGCCGTGTCCCGGGCCTGGGAGCGCTTGCTCCCTTCAGCCCCTCTCGGCGCAAGGGAACTGGAATGCACGCTACCGAAGCAGCGACGGAGAGCGACCGCACGGTCGCCGGGCAGATCTTCGATTACGAGCGCTACGAGGCCGAGGCCGACGAGCTCGCGCAGCGCTACCGATCCAACAGCCCGTTTGCGCACCTGGCGTTCGACGGCTTCCTCGTTGACGACGCGGCTCGCGAAGCCGCCAGGACGTTTCCCGGCCACGCCGACGAGCACTGGATCCGCTACCGCCACGTCAACGAGAACAAGGCGAGCACGAACCGCTGGGAGGAATTCCCGCCGGTCGTCGATGCGATCATCCGCGAAATGAACTCGCCGCGCTTCGTCGCGCTGCTCGGCCGCATCACCGGAATCGAGGGCCTGCTGGCCGACCCCGAAATCGAGGGCGGCGGCATGCACCAGTCGTGGACCGGCGGCTTCCTCAACGTGCACACCGACTTCACGATGCATCGTGAGCAGCCGACGTGGCGGCGCCGCTGCAACCTGATCCTGTATTTCAACGAAGACTGGGACCCCGCATGGGGAGGCGCGCTGCAGCTCTGGGACTCGCGCATGAAGGAGACGGTCAAGAGCGTGGACTGCGTGCTCAATCGCGCCGTCGTTTTCAACACGCCGCGTGCGCTGCACGGCTTTCCCGATGCCCTCACCTGCCCCGAAAACCGCAGCCGCAAGAGCCTGCAGTGGTACTATTACACCGTCGACGAGACGACCGATGCGAAGCCGGTCGCGACGACGTACTACGCAAGGCCGGCCGACTCTTCCGTCAAGCACATCATGGTCAAGGCCGACAACGTGGCACTGCGTGCGTACCAGTGGGCCAAGATGCACCTCGGCATCTCCGATACGCTGATCACGAAAGTGACCAGGGCGCTGACGGGCGAGAAACCGCAGTAGCGAGACCGCGCGGGCAGCGGCCGGGCCGGCGGCGCATCTCGACGGTGATGCGCATGGCGCAATTTCGCGCATCATTCCGGTAGCTTGGGGCGATCGGCCACCTTGACTCCCCCCCACCACGCCGTTATCGTCGATCGCCTGACAGCGACCGACGCCCGGGTCGCTTTTCCGAATGAGCCGCCGAACGACTTTCCTGATCGTCGCGCTGATGTTCGCGATCGGCGCGGCGGTGCGAGTGAACAACGCCCTGGTTTTCTCGCCGGTGCGTGCCTACGACGGCTACGCACATTTCAGCTACATCTGGTTCCTCGCGCGCAACTGGCGCATTCCGCTTCCGACGTCGGGCTGGGAGTTCTTCCAGCCGCCGCTCTACTACGCATTCATGGCGTGGCTGTGGGACGCGCTTCCCGGCGTCGATCCGCTGATGCGGCTCAAGCTCGGGACCCTCACGATGGCGATGCTCGGGCTCGTCCACGCGTGGGTCAGCTTCCTTCTGGTCGGGCGGGCGCTGCCGGGTAACCGCATCGCGCAGGTAGCCGCGGCCGCCATGATGCTGTTCCTGCCGGTGCACCTGTATTCGGCCGGCTTCCTCGGCAACGAATATCTGTGCGCAATCTTCTGCAGCATCTCGTTCCTGGCGCTGCTCCAGCTGCTCGACAGGCCCACTGCGCTGCGCGCCGCGTGGCTCGGCCTCTGGCTCGGCGCCGCGATGCTGACGAAGTTCACGGGCCTGGTGGCCGTCGTCGGCACCTTCGCGACCATCGGCGCGCGCACGATGATCCGCCGCGAATGGAAGAGCGGGCTCAAGACCATGACGGTGTGCGGGCTGGTGGTGCTCGCGTGCTGCGGCTGGTTCTACGGCCGCAACATCATGCTCTACGGCACGCCGTTCAAGATGAGCCGCGAGACTTTCGTGCTGGCGCGCTACGAGCACATCCAGACCAAGGGACGGCGCACGATCTGGGAGTACGTGCTCTTCGATCCTGTGATCCTGCGCCGGCCCCAGTGGCCGCGAGGCGTGCCGCTGGTGCAGGAAACGCCGCTGCTGGTGCCATACAATGCAGCCGCCGAGTCGGTGCTGACGGGTCTTTTCGCCAACACCTGGTTCGACGGCTACGGCGGTTGGGTGCTGCCATCCATTTCGACGAGCGACACCGTACGCCATGCGGGGCAGGCGCTGATGACACTCGGGATGGTGCCGTCGCTGCTCGTGGTCCTCGGTTTTGCCGTGGGGATTCGCCGCCTGTGGCGCGACGGCTGGGACGACACGGTCGTTGCGATGGTCGCCACGTTCGTCGCGATGATCGCCGTAGTCGTCCAGGGCACCAGCTCGGTGGCCACGCACGCAGCGGTCAAGGCCACGTACCTGCTGCCCGTCTCGGCGGTGTTCGGCTTCTGGTTCGCGCTCGGCCTCGACTGGATCCAGCGCCGGCACGTGCGCTGGGTGCGGCCGGTGCTGGCCTCCTGCGGCGTCCTGGCCATCCTCAGCACTGCCGTTTTCCTTCAGGGGCGCACGATCGCGCAATCATGGTTCGCCGATTCCTGGCTGACGCCGATCTGGCTCAACGAGTACGGCGTCATCTACCACGCCGGCGGCGATGACGAGCGCGCGCGCGACTACCTGCAGCAGGCAGCGGACCAGGACTACCACCTGGGATTCGAGAACCTCGCGTCGTTGTCGATCGACGACGAACCGATGCGCTCCCTTTACTACATGCGCCGCGCGCTCGAGCTGCAGCCTTCTCAATCCCTCGGCACACCGTGGGACCGCGAGCTGTTCAACCACAACACGGCCGCCGAATACCTGAACACGATGGCCGTCATCTACCACCGCCTCGGTGAGGACGCCGCGGCCGAGAACGCATTGTCGCGCGCCCTGGCAAACGACAAGAACCTGCCGGAGGCGAACTACGACCTGGCGCTGCTGGCCGCGCTCAATGCCGTGGCGGGTCCGTCCAGCAAGGTTGCCCCGGCACGCGACGCGTGGCTCGCGCGCAGCCGGCGCCTGCTGTTCGACACGCTGGTGCTCGACCCGGCGTTTCGCGAGGCGAAGCTGCTGGCGGCGACGCTCGAGGCGATCGACGGAGACTGCGACGACGCGCGCGCCGCGCTCGCCGACGCGAAATCGATGCACGCGCCGCGGCTCTACCCGGTCGATACCGGTGTCGGCGACATGCTCGCGGCGTCGATCAAGCGCAGGCGGTACATCACCGGTTTCCCGGCTGCGCTCGATCCGGAACTGCTGGTACCGCTCTGCAAGCCGGCGCAAGCAGCGCAAGCAGAGAAAGACGCGCAGGACGCTGCGCAAGCCGCGCCGGGTGCGAATGCCTCGTAACCGCCCGCCGTGGCTGCTCGCTCTGGCGTTCGTCGTCGCGTGGGCAGTGCGCATCAACAACGCGCTCACCTACCCTGCGCTGCGCGCCTTCGACGGCTTCGGGCACTTCACCTACATCTGGTTCATGGCCGAGAACTGGCGGATCCCGCCGCCCACCTCCGGCTGGTCGTTCTTCCATCCGCCGCTGTACTACTGGCTGATGGCGTCGATCTGGAATCTGCTGTCGGGCTTCGACCCCGTCGCGCGACTGCGCGCGGGCACCTGCCTGACGGCAACGCTCGGGCTCGCGCAAGCCGCAGTCGCCTGGACGATCACGCGCCGCTGGTTTCCGCGCGATCCGCTGTGGCCCGCGCTTGCGGCCATCCTCATGCTGTTCCTGCCCGTTCACGTCTTCACTGCCGGATACCTCGGCAACGAAAGCCTGAACGCGGTGCTCTCGAGCATCGCAGTGCTCGTGCTGCTCTGGACCCTGCGCAAGCCGGACGTGCCGCGCTGCCTCGTGCTCGGCATCTGCCTCGGCCTGGCGATGCTGACGAAGTTCACCGCGGTCGCGATCGTCGCGGCCTCGTTCGCTTCCCTCGGCCTGCAGACGCTGGCGCGGCGCGACTGGAAACGCGGCGTCGTTGCGATCGCGACCGTCGGGGCGGCCATGCTGCCGATTTGCGGGTGGTTCTACGCGCGCAACATCATCGAGTACCACGATCCGTTCAAAGTCAGTCGCGACGAGTTCATGGTGCGCCGCCATGAGGACCTCCAGACCTGCGGCAAGCGCGACTTGCTCGAGTACCTGCTGTTCGATCCGCTGATCGTGCTGCGGCCCCAGTGGCCGCGCGGCATCCCGCTCACCGGCGACCTGCCTTTCGGCGTCGAGCACAGCTCGCTTCGCGAATCGGTGTGGACCGGGGCTTTCGCAAACACGTTTTTCGACGCGGTCGGCGCGCAGGTGCTGCCGCCGGTCACCGTCAGCGACGTGTCGCGGCACGCCGGCCAGGTGATGCTGAGCCTCGGGCTGGTGCCGACTGTGCTGGTGCTGGTCGGCCTGGGGACCGGCCTCATGCGCATTCGCCGGTACGGCTGGGACGATACGCTGGTGCCGCTTCTTCTGGCGTTTGCCGCGGCGCTTGCGCTGTTCATCCAGGCGACGCGCACCGTGCCCATGAACGCGGCCGTCAAGGCAACTTACCTCACTCCTGCCTCGGTGCTGTTCGCATTCTGGTTCGCCGTCGGAGCCGAGCGCGTCGCCGCGTCGCGTCCGCTGCTTCGCCGCTTGCTCGGCACCTGGGGCGTCGTGTTCCCCGTGGCGACGACCATCGTCTTCTCCAACGGCGTCTTCCTCGAGCGGCACTGGCTCGACGATGCGAGCACCAAATCGCCGGTGTGGCAGAACCTCTACGGGGTTGTCTACTACGCCGGCGGCTGGCACGAACGTGCGCGCGAGCTCTTTGAAACAGGACTGGCGACGAGCTGGCACCTGTCCTACGAGAACCTCGCGACGATGGCGCTCGACGAAGGCCGTCCCCTGGAGGCGCTCTACGACATCCGCAGCGCCGCGCGGATGCAGCCGACGCAGTCGTTCGGCACGCCGCCGGACAAGATCATCTACGAGCGCACGACGCAGGCGGAATACAGCAACACGATGGCGGTGATCTACGACCGCCTCGGCTGGGCGGACGCGGCGCTCGCGTCGGCGAGGCGTGCCGTCGAGCTCGACCCGACGATCCCCGAATCGAATTACGACCTGGCACTGCTGACGCTGAAATCGGTGCTGAAACCCGACGGCAGCCGCGATCCGGATCGCCTGGCCGCCGCGCTGGAGCGCAGCCGTTCGCTGATCGTCACGGCAGTCTCCGCCGACCCCGCTTTTTTCGAGGCGCGCGCACTGGCCGGATCGGCGACCATCCTCGAGGGAAACTGCGCCGCGGGCGAAAAGATGCTGCGCACCGAGCTCGCTCCGCATCCGGGCAGATACCGCTTCTATCCCGTCTCGACCGGACTCGGCGACATCATGGCCGCCGCAGTGAGGCGGCGCATGCACATCGCGCTGCCGCGCGAGCTCGCGCCCGACTCGCTGCCGGCGTGGTGCAGTGCCGGGCAGGACGCGTCTTCGGGGTCCTGAGCACGAGGACGCTCGATGTCCGGTCTCTACCGATATCTGATCGCTTCGATGGTGCTGTTCTCCCACGCGTGAGGACCGCGCAGCGCCGGTCGTATTCGCGTATCTCGTCGTGCTGTTCTCCGACGACGTGCGACCGGCGCGCGAGATCCTGCTGTCGCTCGGGCTTCCCGCGGCCAACCTCACGGCTGTTGTCGTGCACTGGGGCGTGGCGAGCCGGATCCAGCCTGCGCGGCCGCGCCTGCACGCGATGTCGGCCGGCCGCAGGGCCCACCTGCAGGAAAATACGACACCTTCCGTTGCCGTGGCAACGGCGCCGGCGGGCGACTGATCAGGAAGGCAGCGAGGCCGGCCCCCGCATCCGCATCGCCAGCGTCATCGAGCCGAGCGCGACCGCGTACGCGAGCACGCCCGTCAGGAATGCCGCGGTAAAGCCGATCTTGCTGCCGATGAAAATTGCGACCACCGAGGCCACGACCGACATCGCGCCGTTGAGACCCCACGCCCACGGCACCAGCTCTTCACCGCACGTGCGCAGCAGCGTGATACCTAGCGGATAGGCCATCCCGAGCAGCAGCCCGATCGGCGCGAGCAGCAGCACGGTGACCAGGATGCGAACGGCGATCGGATCGCCGAGCAGGAAATGGATCACCGACGGAAGTGCGACGATGTAGACGCTCGAAATCACGAGAATCCCGGTCAGGACCCGCGTCAGCGTGCCGAGCACGTTGTCTCCGGCCAGACGTTCCGACAGCAGGCTGCCGTTGCCGGAGAAGAACAGCAGCGCGAACAGCACGACCGCCAGTGCATAGACCGGCGCTCCCAGCAACAGCATGAGCTTCTGCAGCAGCGGGATCTCGATCATCAGGAAGCCGTAACCGAGGCACGCGAAGTACAGCAGCAGCGGAGCCGCCACGCCTGCAGGCACCCGGTGCGCCGGTCCTCGCCGGAACAGCAGCAGCGGAATCGAGAAGAACAGCACCGCCAGCACCGTCACCGTGCCCATCAGCATGTACATGAGCGCCAGCGCGTCGTTCCACATCGTCAGGAAGTGGAATGGATCGTCCATGCCCGTCGGGAGGAGGCCGCGCAGGAAGTTGAAGAAGAACGGTCGGTCGTCGGTCGGCGGATCGATGAAGAACTGGTAGTGCGACATGAACGTGCGCCAGTCGGGACTGCTGATGACGCGCGCGACCTCCAGGTGCCCCGGCTGCTCGCCCGGCATCCACATGATCTGCGCGTTGAGGTAACCGGCCCGCTCCTTGAGCTTGGCGAGCTCCTCCTTCGTGAACGGAGACTTGTTGACGAGCATCGTCGTGTTGAGGTCCTGCTTGAGGACGACGATGTGGCTCGCGAAGTCCTGGACGCCCCGGCCTTCCCACGCGGCGCGCGCCATCGCGACGATGCGCAGCACCTCGACGGGGTACTGCGCGACCATGTAGCGCGTGACGCTGAGGATGCCGTTGTCCGTGAGGTGATCGTAGTACTCCTGGAATCCCTCGGTGGTGTAGAGGTAGTTCTCGCTGAACACGAAGCCGCCGGCGGCGTTGAGCGAGAACGTGTCGATGAGGCTGAGCTGCAGGATGTCGAACTTGTCGTCGAGGCCGGACAGGCGGCTGCGCGCCTCGTCGATGATCACGTGGACGCCGGGGTGCGTATACGGATGCCCCGCATAGTCCGCGTAAAGGTCCTCGACGGTGTGGCGCATCGACTGGTTGATCTCGAGACCGGTGATCGACGGCTGCCCGTAGGCGACCGCCGCGAGAAGGTCGCGGCCGCCGCCGGTGCCGATCACGAGCACCTTGGCGTGGGGGCGGATCTCGTGGGCCACGTACAGGACACTGTCGCGCAGCCACTGGATCGATGCAGGATCGCCGTTCCAGCCCATCATCGGCGTCCATGCGGCGCCATCGATGTCGAGCATTTTCGTCGGGGGGTACGGCCCGTCCTGGTAGGACTGGTACGGCGAGCGCATCGGCAGGATCTGCGCCGCGTTGCGGTCCTCGGCGAACGCGGAGACGCGCGAGAACGAATTCCAGGTCGTCTTCTCGCTGTACGTGTCCGTCCTCTGCTTGATGTAGCGCATCTCGTACAGGTCGTTGGTGAACGACAGCACGAGCAGCACGCCGACGACTGCCGCCGAAGTGGCGGCGAGCGCCTGGCGGTGCGCCGATCCGAACGCGATGAACAGCGCTGTCACACTCGCCACGGCGGCGATCACGACGGCAACCTGGGGCGCCGGCAGCAGGCCCAGCGCGGTGACGACGCCGAGGCAGCCGAGGCTCGCCCCGACGAGATCGGCGTAATAGATGCTGGCGATGCTCGAGGAGAAGTGCGTCATCAGCAGCGAAATGCAGATGCCTCCGAGGAAGAACGGTACCGTCAGGACCACGTAGGCGAGGCCGAGCGACGAGAGTCCCGCGAGCGACAGCGACTGCACGACGTGGATGTGCAGGAATGCGAGCACCGACAGCGCCGCCGTCAGGCCGAACAACGACAGGAAGGTCGTGACCTGCTCGTCGACGCGTTCGGCCGGAAAATGTCGCGGGAGCAGGTAGACCACCAGGCCGGAGAGGCCGAGCCCGAACATCGCCAGCGAGATCGCGACGAACGCGTAATGGCTGAACAGCGCTACCGTCAGCATGCGCGCGACGGTGATCTCGAGCATCAGCAGCGACAGGCTCGCGAAGAAGACCGCGAGATAGTGGCGGCGCTGGGGCAGCGGATGGCTCATGACGTCTCCTGCATGATGGGGTGATTCCTGGACAGCGCGCCGACGGCGCCGCACCTCCCGGTGCCTTGCGCCTCGTGCTCACGGCCCCGTTGTTCAGCTTCCGGCGCGCGCTCCGCCGGCCCCGGCAGCCGTCTCGACCAGGCCGCGAAACGCCGGAAGATCTTTCAGCTTGTCCGCGATGAGCCGCGAGATCACCTGGTGACCGTCGCGATTGGGATGCGCCCGCTCGACCATGAACAACGACTGCCCGAACACCTCCACCGGCCCGATGCGGCTTCCCGGCATCTTCAATACCCGATCGCCGAGCGTCGAAGCAAGCGGCGGGATCGCGGCGAACTCGTCCACCGAGCCCTGGTGGTACTTGTACTCGATCGCGGAGAACTCGGCCGGAACCTGCACCGTCGTCGAGAACACTCCGTCCCCGGCTCGCTCGTCGCCGTGCGTGCCGTCGTCGAACAGCGCCTCGGCAAAGCGGAAGTCCGGGCGGAAGTACCCCACTCCGTCGACGCGGTATTCCTGCTTCGGATCTGGCACCTGGACGCGAAGCACCACGCTGCGGTCCTCCTTCGGGCCCTGCGGCGGGCTCGCGCGCGAAAGACCGAGGCGGTCGGCGCGCGCGTTCTCGTCGTCCTCTCGCAGGCGGGTCACCTGATCGACGAGATCCACGAACGGCACGTGGTCGGCTTCGACGCCGCTTCGCACGCCGCCAATAGCGGGCGTCTGGACGAAATCGGTGTTGGCAACGAGGAGATCCACGCGTTTGGCCTTCGCGAGCGCGTAGACCTCGTGCACCGCCGAGGCGATCTGCTCGACGGAGACGCGGCGGCAGGAGCCAGTGCGCACGATCTGCTCGCGGCAGCCGGCGCTCGGCTGGTCGATCGGCCGCTCGGGGAACAGTCGCGAGATCGCACGATACAGGTTGGTCTCGGCGGCGAAGCCTGAGACGCGCTGCGCAAACCGTGTTGCCGGGCTGGCCAGCCTGAGGAATCGCTCATCATCGGTCACCCTCGACGGGAAAAGCTGGTCGTTGGTGCCGTGCCCGATCACGACCACGTCCGGCTTCAGGCGTTCAATATCGAGGTCGAGAAAGCGCAGGCCCTGCAGCCACGACCAGCCGGGGACGCCGGCGTTGATGATCTCGAAACGCTGCTGGGGATAACGCGACTGGAGAAGGCGGCGAAGCTGCTCCGGGTAGGTGTCACCCTGGTCGACGCTGAATCCGAACGTGATCGAATCGCCGACGCACAGGACGCGCAGAACCTTGGTGCCGGCGGGCGTCGCCGTTCTTTCCGGACCGCGAAAGCCTTCCGAATTGTTCTCGATCGTCCACTGGTCGTCGCGACCGAACGCTCGCGGATTGACCGGCTGGGTGCGCGTGGTCGACGGCTGGTTGCGCCACAGCAGGTCGACGTCGCGCACCAGGGGCGCCGGATTCACCTCGATGTATGTGACGGTGCGCGAGACGGAATCGCCGGGAATCTCCCTGGCGACGATCGGAGGAGCGAACAGCCCGGCGACGATCTCGACGACGCCGAGAAGTACGACGGTGAACAGGACGCTGCCGGTGAGCTTCAGCGCGAACAGGGCCGACGGGGAAAGACCGGGCCGGGCAGTACCGCTCATCGCCTGCGGTCCTTCGCTTGGGGCAGCCGACGCGGCGCGATGGGAGGAATGCGCGTCGTCACCTCGTCCATGCGCGCATGCCGTGTTCCGGGACGCCGAATCCGACCATGTTCCGGCCGTGGTCCGCGTGCAGGATCATCAGCGAGCGGTCTCACCATCGTTGCGTATATCGGATGGGCGAAGTGAGGGGAACCATTCTGGATTTCGCGGATCCGAGACGATTCGTCTCTGACCGGTCGAAACGCGCGACGCGGATGAACCTGGTCATTCTCGAGAACCTGAACGCTTCGGTCGAGATGGTCATTCGCGACCGAAACGCTGGGGTGCATGGCGATCATCGAGCGGTGAGCAAATACGGCGGTGTTCGAGGCATTCAAGAAGTTCCGGACAGTCCCATTCCCGAGGTCCCATCGTCTCGGCGATCCGCGATTGATAATGATGGGGCTCTGCGTTAACGTTACGCTTCCCCGACGGTCTGTCATCTTATCATGGAAAGTTCGTCGAATCCGGTGCGGCTTCGAAGTTGGCCGGCAGTTTGTCTCTTTTTGATGCTTGCCGCCGTGGCGTGTGGCCCGCCGGGATCGCCTCCGACGCAGCAGCATTCAGTCGTTCTGATCACGATCGATACGCTCCGACCGGATCGCCTCGCTTGCTACGGCCATCCTGCCAATAACACGCCGAACATCGACCGTCTTGCCGCCGAGGGCGCGCTTTTCGAACATGCGTATTGCGATATGCCATGGACTACGGGGTCCATGGCGTCTGTCATGACGGGGCACTACAGTGCTTACCACGGGCTGCGAGATCCGCGCTCAAAGCTCGATCCCGCCGTCAGCACCCTCGCCCAGATTGTGCACGATCACGGGATGCAGACGGGAGCAGTCGTCGGGTCCTTCCCTCTCGATTCAGTGTACGGACTGAACAAAGGGTTCGAGACCTACGATGACAAGTTCTCGATGCCTGAGCTCGTCGACCCGAACGCGCCGGTGAATCCGGTAACCGAATCGTATCCTCAGAACTGGGATGAACAGACAAAGTTCGTCCAGAAAAAGGAAGAGAACGACTGGTACCGACCTGACGCCGACGTCACTGCTGCCGCAATCCAATGGCTGAACAATACCCGCGATGGGCGCCCTTTTTTCCTCTGGGTCCACTACTTCGGTCCGCACGAGAAATATGACCGTACACGCAGCACCTTCCCTCAGGAGCGCGAGGTAGTAGTCGCATACGATGGCGCCGTGCAACAGACCGATCGAGCCGTAGGCCGGCTGATTGATCACCTGCGCGAGACAGGACTGCTCGACAAGACAATGGTAATCCTGCACGCCGATCACGGGCAGAACCTGGGCGAATCGGGGTATGTCGGGCACACCCTTCGGCTCGATGAAGTGGCAGTCCACATTCCGATGATCGTACGTTATCCCGGGACGATGGGAGCTGGCGTGAAGCGGGTGGATATCGCGAAGAACGTAGACATTCTTCCTACCGTGCTGGCCCTCGAGAATATCCCCGCCGAGGCAGGACCTGGCAGATCATTGCTGCCCGTGGGAGGGGATCTGGACGGCAACCGGGTCCCGAAAGATCTCCAGGTAGCGTATTTTGAAACCTACCTGCCACTCTACTTCTTTTGGCCTCAGACGACGCCGGAGACAGGCGCGTTGCTTGGGCCGATGATCAGTCGCGGTGTTCGAACGCCGAATTGGAAACTGACAACAAACGAATTCCGTGGCTCCTGCTCATGGGGACATGCTCCCGCGCGCGACGGGAACGGCACCTGGGTTTTGAGTGAGCCGCGGACCCTGACTGCCGAGCGCTGTGCTGAGCTTGGAGCGAAAAACCTTTTTCGTGTCGCCGGGGACAATGGAGGCACGATCGAGCCGCTCAGCGTCCCAGATCCCGCCGTTGTCTCCGTACTTGAACAGCAGATCCACGCTCACGACTCGGCGGAGCCGGCGGGCGAAAAATTCAACCTGACGCCGACGCAGGAAGAAAAACTGAAGAGCCTCGGATACCTGAAGTGAACAGTGGCTATCCGAGGAACACGCGCAACGGGCCGGCCTTGAAAACTCCCGATCCGTCAGTCGCAGAGAAAGAACGAAAGCCCCGCCTCCAGCACCGTGTTCTCTCCGGTTCGCAGGTACCAGTAGCCGGTGGGCGAGAGCGGAACACCCTGTAGCGAAGCGCCGCAGTTGGCGACGACCCCGGGCGGCGAGATCAGGCAAAGGGAGACGGGCGCGTTGTTGTAGTCGGGCACCGTCACGGTCCAGTGGTCCGCCTCGGTATCGCCGACCACGTGCACGAGCTCG
This sequence comes from Candidatus Binatia bacterium, assembly GCA_036493895.1. NCBI lineage: Bacteria > Candidatus Binatota > Binatia (SeqCode) > Binatia bacterium. The sequence goes on from DASXOZ010000019.1 coordinate 108,687, forward strand.
AGCGGGCCACGCATCGGCCGCACCGCCGAGATCGCCAGCTCGACGTGCTCCTGGGCAAGGTTCACCATCCTGGCGGACTTCCAGTCCACGCGGCTCGAGAAGTTGTTCTCGCGGTTGAGCGACAGCGCGTCATAGCGCTGGCAGGGCTGCGGCGCCGGCGGCGCGCACGTTGCCACGGCGAGCGCGCACGAAAGCGCGACGAAGGCGCGGATGCTTGCTGCGTTCACGGACAGGCATCCATGCGGACGAGCACATCCGGTGTATCGTCGCCGGTGGTCACGATGCGAATCCCGTCGCCGCTGACGACCAGGCATGCGATTTCGGCATCGAAGGCCGAGCCGTCGGTGAGCTGGGTGTGGAACTTCGCGCGGCGGCCGGACCAGAACGCGACCTGCAACACACCGGGCGTGCGCCAGTAGCCACCCTCGATGCGCTCGGGAAGCTCGATGCCGAGCTTGAGATCATGTCCACCCGCCTGCAGTTCAAACTGCGCCGTTCGCGAATCGTCGGGCACGGCCATCTCGACCGAGCCGCTGGCCGTATCGAATCTGGAAAGACGCAGCGGGGGCAGGTGGCCCAGGTAATCGCCCACTTCAGCGTTCTGCTTCTGGAAACCCTGCGGCGCCGAGGTCGCGAACACCGAGTGCAGGTCGCGCAGGATCGGTGCGCCTTCCCCGCGCAGCGTCTGGTCGATCGACAGGTTGTTGAGGAACGCCGCCACGGCGTAGCGTCCTCCGGCGGCACACGCGCTGATCATCGGGCGCTCCGGGTCCGGCTGGGGGCAAACCGGAACCTGCCCGGGCGCCGCAGCGGGCCACGCAGCGATCGTCAGCACCGTCGCTGCGACGAGGCGCAGTTTCACCCGCTGCATCGCGTTGTAGTAGCAGCGCGGTCGGGCCGAGCCAAACCTTGCAGGCACCGGCGATCCGTGGTTCGACTAGGTGACCTTTCCCGCAAGGCTTCATGAAGCGACCTTCGCCGACCGGATCCTCGCGCCCCTTACAGGTATTCGTCCTTCTCGCGTGCATCGTCGCGGTGCCTGTCGCGCTCGAATTGGTCGCAAGGCTGCTGCAATGGCAGCAGCAACGCCCGTCGCTCGATGCATTCGCCGTGCCCGATGCTTTCGTGCGCGACCGGGCTCCTGGTTCCGGCTTCGCAATGCCTGTCGATGCCTCGGTAGTTCCGGATGAGGACCTGCTGTGGCGCAACCGGCCGTCGATCAAGCGCACCGAGCCGGTCGTGCCGTTCTCCGCGGCAGTCACCGGGCAGTGGACGCTGCGGCTGGACTCGAGAGGCCTGCGCGGCGACGAAGTGTCCGCGACGCCGGCCGCCGGTGTCTTCCGCATCCTTTGCCTCGGCGACTCGGTGACGCAGGGATTCAACGTCGATCAGGGAAGCGACTGGCCCGCGCTGCTTTCGCGGATGCTCGCGACGCGCTACCCGTCGCTGCACTTCGAGGTGCTCAACGCGGCCGTGCCGCAGTGGTCGTGGGTACAGGGCGCCAGGTTCCTTTTTCGCGACGGCTTTCGACTGCAACCGGCGCTGGTCATTTCTGCCTTCGGCACTTCCGACCAGCTCGAGCCCGTAGCGGTCAGCGACAGCGAGCAGATGTGGCTTTCGGAAAACCTGCGCGACGAGCCGCGCGGCACGTTCTCGGCGCTGCTCGCAAGTAGTCGTGCCGCGCGCCTGCTGGCGCCCGAGGCACGGTCGCATTCCGGGTCACGCGGCCCGAGCCCCGGTTGCCTGCTCCAGCAGGCTTCGGGCACGGACTGCCATCGCGTCTCCCCGCCGGAAATCGCTGCGACGGTGCATCGCATCGGCGAAACGGCCCGCGCCGCTGCCGTGGATTCGCTGTTCGTGAATCTGGACTTCGCCGCGACGCCGGCAGCGGCGGCGCTTCGCAGCGCCACGCTGCGCGACGGCTTCGCATTCGTCGATGCCGTCGAGGCAATTCGCGCCGAATGGCTGCGTGCCGACATCAGGCGCTCCCACCGCCTCGGGCTCCTCTACGCGCACGTACCGATCGTCCCATTTGGCCGGCCCGAGTTCCCCGCTCCGCAAGGCCGTGGCCCATTGATCCGTTTTCGCACTCAGCTCGCGATCGGCAGCAGTGAGGTGCACGTCAAGGGCGAAGGTGAAATCGGCAGTGGGTTCCGCTTCGACGCGCCGATGCACGACGACGGCGACGACGGCGACGAACGCGCCGCCGACGGCGTGTTCACGGCCGCAGTCGAAACTCCACCGTCGACATCCTCGCTGCACTACATGTTCTACGCCGGCGGCCGTCCGGAATTCGCAGTTCCTACGCAGTTGGCGGCGAGCAACGCCGAGCGCGTGCTACGCTTCAATCGCGACTCCGATGCCGCCGTGCAGCCGTTCGGCGAGCGTTATCTCATGAGCGACGCGCTGCATCCGGACGCGGCAGGACAGCAGAAAATTGCCGAGGCCGTATTCGCACAGGTTCTCCAGGCTCCGTCGCTTCAGCGAGCGGCGGCCGCGGCACGTCCGTGAGGCTCGCGGCACGCATCGCTGCGGGACTCACGCTCGCATGCGCGGTGATGTGCTCCTGCAACGCGCGAGACGGCGCGTCGCATCCAAACGTCCTGCTCATCGTCGTCGATACGCTGAGGGCAGACCACCTCGGTTGCTACGGTTACTCGCGGCCTACGTCGCCGAACCTGGATGCCCTGGCTGCACGCGGCACGCGTTTTGCGGCCGCGCGCGCCGCCAGCTCGTGGACGCTGCCGAGCGTGTCGTCGATCCTGACCGGGCTGTATCCGGCCGTGCACGGCGTCGAACGCAGCGACTCGGTGGTCTCCGACAGCCTCTCGACGCTCGCCGACGACTTCCACGAGGCCGGCTACGAGACCGTCGCGCTGTCGGCCAATCCCGCCTTCGTGACGCCGCGCCAGGGCCTGGCGCGCGGCTTCGATCGCTTCGACGTGCTTCACGGCGGAGCTGCCGCGCCGAAAACGATGGGCGCCGTGCCGGCAGACGCGTCGATGTCCCGCTGGGTGTTCGAGGCGAGTGCGGCGGAGCTGACGTCGGCGGCGCTCGCGTGGTTGCGCTCGCGCGACCAGGCGCGTCCTTTTCTTCTCTATCTGCACTACTTCGATCCGCACGCCGCCTACTCGCCGCCTCGCGATTTCGCGCGCCGCTTCGGCGTGGCCGACGACGAGCCGCTGGCAGGCCCGGCTCAGTGGCCGGTGCTTCTCGCGCCGTCGGCGCCCGATGCGGCGACGCTGGCGGTGCTGCAAAAGCTCTACGACGCCGAAATCGCAGCGACCGACGCCGCGATCGGAAATCTTTTCGACGCTCTTCCCAACGCAACCCGGGATCGCACCATCGTCGTCGTGACCGCCGACCACGGCGAGGAATTCGGCGAGCATGGCGGTGTCCAGCACGGCCGCACGCTGTACGACGAGCTGCTGCGGGTGCCGCTGCTGATGGCGGGGCCCGGCGTTCCTGCAGCGAGCGTAGCCGCGGCTCCGGTGTCGCTCGCGGAGCTGCGTGCGACGATCGATGCAATGTGCGCCCTTGCGGCGCCGGAGTCGGCGGCGATCGAGCCGTCGTTCGCGACCGCGCTGGCCGGCGCTTCGAGCCCAGGCCCCGTCTACGCCGATCTCGAGGCGCGCTTCGAAGGAGACCGCCAGCAGCATCGCCGTGCGATGGTCGATGGAAAGTGGAAGCTGCTGATGGATCCGGCGCGCGGCACGAGGCTATTCGACCTCGATGCCGATGCAGGCGAGCACACGCCCGCCGGCGACGACGAGGCCCCGCGTCGCGAGGCGATGACGGGCACGGTGCTTGCGCGCGATGCCCGCACAGTGGCACAGCGGTCGATCGCCCCACCGCGAACCGGGCTGCTCGACCCGGCGCGCCGCGAGCAGCTCCGGGCGCTCGGCTACGCGCAGTAAGCGCAAGGCCTGGCACCACGACGGGGAGGTTCTCGCGAGCCAGGCGTCGTGGCTCGGCTCGCGCAAGCCGAGCGAGCATTGACCGCTTCGCAGGCGCTCCGTAGTATCCCTCCTCGTGAGGCGCGCCGGCACTTTGTCCACGCGCTCCGCTTTTGCCGCGGCCGCAGTCTTGCTGCTGTTGGCCGCGCCGGCGCACGCTCAGCGCCCTGTCTGTGCGTCGCTCGCACCCGGAGAGCGTGCGACGATCTCGTGCCGCCCGTTCTCGCTGTCTCCCGTCGTGCGTTTTCTCGCCGATTTCAGCGTCGACCAGCTCTTCAAGCCTACCCCGCCGGCGTTCCAGCGTACCGCGCTCGAGATGGCACCGCTTTTTGCAGCCAAGGAGGTGAGCGATGACGCCGCGCTGCAAAAGCTGCTGTCGTCGCTGCCGCCGCTGCGTTTCTCGCAGATCGACAGGAGCACCGGAACCGTGCTGGCCGAGCTGGGAGACAGTGCGACCAACGCCGATCTCGTGCTCGACAAGATCGACCGTGCTCCCCGGCTCGCTGTCCGTCTTCCGCGCGTGATCGCCGGCGGCTACTGGAGAGGACCCGACGTGCTGCAGATCGCATTCTGGGAAAACAAGCGGGTCGGCATGACGTTGTCGTTTGCGGGCGGCACAGTTGGCGGAGCAGCGGGCGGCGTCGCGGCCGGCGGCGACGTCGACTGCGTCGCGCTGTCGCCCGAAGGACTTCTCGTGCGATTCGCTCCGGCATCGGTCGCGCCGCTTCTCGTACTGTTCCGGGACTGCCCGCAATGAGCCGCGCATTGCTCGCTGCTGCCTCGCGCGCACTCGCTGTTTCGGCGGTATTCGCTTGCGCCTGCGCACCGGCGGCCGTGCCCCGTTGCGTGCGCCTCGAGCTCGGGTCGACAGGGCCGGAGTCTTCGTTCCGGATCACGGTGCCGCAGGAGGCTGCGCCCGTTCTTGCCGATCCGAAAGACAGGCTCGACATTGCGATGAGCCTGGTCGCGCCGATCGATGGGCCCGTGACGATCACGCTGAGCGACGGCGGCGCCAGCAGAAGCTGGGAGCTCAAGGTCCCGGCGCCGAGCGGAGTCAGCACCCGGTGCAGCCTCGGCTCGTTGCCGCTGGCCTCCACTTGCGGCACGCCGCTCGGGGCCCTGCCGCTCAACGTTTCGGGCCAGTGGACGATCGATCCGGGTCGCAACCGGCTCCTCGAAGCCGGGCTCGCGCTCAAGATTTGTCACTGATTTGTCGTGATTTGACGCGGAATTCTCGCTGATTCCGGGGCTCTCCTGCCCCGGCAACTCCCGCTCCTGATCCGCCCTGCAGGCAGCCGCTCCCGCCCGGGGATCCGTTCTTTCACCTGCCAGCGTGGCTACCAGGTTCGCCACAAACGAGCGATCCGCCTCGCAACTGCGCCAAAAATCGAGCGTTTCCCCCTTCTGTCGCTCGCAATGACACTTGCCGTCGTGCTACGCGAAGCCGGCCCGGTCCGGCGCCTTGGCTTCGGCGCCGGCCGCGAGCGGGGTAGAGATGACGACGACACCGCCTCGCGTTCCGTCTCGTGCAATCGATGCGGCGCGCGCGTTACCCGAATTCCAGGCACGCAAGGTCACGGCGCACGATATCCGTCGCACTGCCGATGCAATGCTCGCGAGCGCTCCGGCGAAAGGGTTCGTGCCGGAGGTCGAGTCGCTGCGTGGCCTGGCGATCCTCATGGTGGTTCTTCACCACCTCGACGGCATGCTGACCGCGAAGCTGGCTGCCGGTGGCCATGCCGTCGGGCTGCTGCGCGCGTTCGTCGCCGGCGGCCAAACCGGCGTCAGCCTGTTCTTCGTGCTCAGCGCATTCTGCCTGTCACTGCCGATCTTCCCAGCGGCAACGCGCGGGGAGAGATTCTCGACGATGAGCTTTCACCGGCGTCGCGTGCTGCGGATCATTCCCGCGTACTGGACCGCGATTGTCGTCGGTACCGTGCTGACTTCCGCATCGACTGCAGATCTCGGCAGGGCGACGGCATGGATGGTGTTCGCGAACAGTTTTTCGCAAGTCGCGGCGCCGATTCCTCCGTTCAGCGCGGTCTGGTGGAGCCTGGCCACCGAGGCACAGTTCTACGTGCTGCTGCCGCTGCTGCCGTATTGTCTCGCCAGCAGGCGAGGCAGGCGGATCGGCGCGGCAGCCGTGCTGCTCTACTCCGCGGCGTTCGTCGAGTACCTGTTCAGCGCCTGGCCACTCGGCACGACCACCGCGGAGCTCTCGCTGTCGCACTCCGTGCTCGCGCTCGCACCCATTTTCATGACCGGTGTGCTGGCCGCAGCCTTGTATGCTTCGCACGGGCCAGCGCTGCGCCTTCGCCTCGCGCAAAGCCGCCTGCTAAGCCGCGGCGGCGCCGACCTGCTGCTGCTCGCGAGCCTGTTCGGACTGGGGACCCTGCTGCGCTGGCTCGTGTGGTTTGGATACTATCGGGCCGAGCAGCGCGCGTACTTCGGCTGGCACGTGATCGAAGGCCTGTGCTGGGGCTCGGTGCTGCTGCTGCTGCTGCTCGCCCCGCTCAGGTCGTATCGCCTCTTCTGCAACCGCGCGCTGGCGGCAGTGGGACGCTGGTCCTACTCGCTCTACCTCGTGCACCTTCCGGTGATGGTCTACACGTTCCACTGGCTGCGCCTGTGGAGGCCCGGCGTGTTCCTCACGTGGAACGTGCAGACGCTCGCCGTCGCGGCCGCAGTAGTCGTGATGTCGGTGGCGCTGTCGGCACTGACGTACCGCTTCATCGAAAAGCCGTTCCTCGATCGCAAGAAGCGCATCGGCGCAGCGGCGCCTGTCAGGGAGAGACCTGTCCGCCCCCTGTCGCCTGCAACGGCTTGACCGCGACGACGCGCAGCACGCCGCCTTCGCCGAACAACGGCGCGACCACGGCAAGAATCGTTGCGAGGGCCGCAAGAGGCAGCGTCGTGAGCGCAGTCACCAGCGCGTCCCCCGCGGTCCCTTTGCCGCGCCTGCCGATCAGCACCTGGAACAGGTAGTTCGGCGTCGTACAGAGCCGGTTGAGGAAGCTCTGGAGGATCCCGAACGCATCGTACTCGGCCGAGAACGTGCTCCAGCGCACCGGCCTCAGGCCCTCCGAATCGAGCATCGCCTCCAGCGTCGGGCGCTCGAAGTGCAGCAGGTGGCGCGGCACGTCCAGGTGGAACCAGTACTGAGGATCGATGCGGGCCTGCCAGCTTCCGAAGTTCGGCACTTCGATCACGGCCGTCCCGCCCGGACGCAGCAGGCGCACGATCTCGCGCAGCATCTCGTGGGGATCGAACATGTGCTCGAAGACGTGCCACATCGTCACGGCGTCGAACGATGCGTCGGGAAGAGTGGCCAGCTCCGTCGTCGACACCACTTCGAGGCCGAGCTCGCGACGAAGCTCCATGATCGGCGCGCCGTCCTGCTCGACGCCGGCCACCCGCCAGCCGCGGCGCCGGCATGCCATCAGGAAATCGGCGCGCCCGCAGCCGATGTCGAGCACCCGCCCCGGCGTAGCCGGCAACGCGCCGACACGCAGGTTCATGAAAAAGTTCTTGAGCAGCGGGTGACGCTTGCCGAAATAACCGTCGGGATAGTACTGAGCGAGGCGCTCGGGCGTGGGGCGCGGAGAGACGTGCACGAGCGCGCAGCGGGTGCAGCGGCGGATCTCGAAGCGGTCCGCCGACAGCGGATCGGCGGCGTCGAACAGGGGCGCACCCTGCGCCGCACCGCAGTGCGGACAATCGACCAGGCTCGACATCTGGACCCTGGACCCCGCTCAGTCCCCGACCGTATGGCCGTGCACATGCGGGTGATGCTCGACGCCGAGACGACCGCCGCCTTCGTTGAACAGCGGGCTGCGCGACGCGCCCACGTGGTGCAGCCAGAACGCGAGGCTGGTACGAAGCACGCCGAGCCCGTAACGCACGCTGCGCCGGAAGCTGATCGAGGAGGCCTCGGGAAAGTACTTGGTGGGACACGAGACTTCGCCGATGCGGAAGCCGAAGTGCACGCACTGGGCCAGCATCTGGTTGTCGAACACGAAGTCGTCGGAGTTCTCTTCGAGCGGCAGCGTCTCGAGGACCTTGCCCGAAAATGCGCGATAGCCCGAGTGGTACTCCGACAGGTGCTGGCCGAGCAGGATGTTTTCGAAGAGCGTCAGCAGGCGGTTGGCCACGTACTTGTAGGCCGGCATGCCGCCGCTCATCGCGCTCTGGCAAAGCACGCGCGAGCCGAGCACGACGTCGTACTCGCCGACCGCGATCATCGAGGCCATCGCGACCAGCAGCTTGGGCGTGTACTGGTAGTCGGGATGCAGCATCACGACGACGTCCGCGCCATGACGCAGCGCTTCGCGGTAGCACGTCTTCTGGTTGCCGCCGTAGCCCTTGTTCTGCAGGTGCACCAGCGTGCGGCAGCCGAGCTCGCGGGCGACGTCGACGGTGCGGTCCGAGCTTCCGTCGTCGACGAGGATCGCCTCGTCGATGTATTCGAAAGGGATCTCCGCATAGGTGCGCCGCAGCGTCGATTCCGCGTTGTACGCGGGCATCACGACGACGATTTTCTTGCCGAACAGCATTGGCTTGCCCACTCCCGTGCGGGCGCGATACGCCCAGCGACAGATCCCCCGGCCACTGCCGCGACCCGTCGAACCGGGCGTCTATAGCACGAACGTCGCAGCCGTGTCGCCTGCCCAGCGGCCTGGCGGCGGACACTGCCCTGCCCCTCCGCTTGCATGGCGGCGGACCCCGTCTATTCTCGGCCGAACGCAGCCGCGGGCGGCCAGCGCCGCGGCGCCCTCCACGGAACCTGGATCCCGCATGAACATTTTCGTCACCGGCGGCGCCGGCTTCATCGGCTCGAATTTCCTGCGACTGTCGGTGCCGAGACGGGCCGGCGACCGTTTCACCAACGTCGACAAGCTCACGTACGCGGCCAACCCCGCCAACCTCGACGGCATCGACGCGCTGCCGAATTACGCGCTCGAGCGCGTCGACATCGCCGATGCCGCGGCGGTCGACGAGCTGTTCGCGCGGCTTCCGCCCGATCTCGTCGTGCATTTTGCCGCCGAGAGCCACGTCGACCGCAGCATCGTCTCTCCCGGCGATTTCGTGCACGCCAACATCGTCGGGACCTTCAACCTGCTGCAGGCCTTCCGCACCCACTCGGCGAGCCGCTCCGGCGCGTTGTTCCACCACGTCAGCACCGACGAAGTCTACGGCTCGCTCGGCCAGAGCGGACGCTTCACCGAGACGACGCGTTACGACCCGTCCAGCCCCTACTCCGCTTCCAAGGCCGCCAGCGACCATCTCGTGCGCGCGTACGGGCGCACTTACGGCCTGCCCGTCAAGATCACGAACTGCTCGAACAACTACGGCCCGTACCAGTTCCCCGAAAAGCTGATCCCGCTGATGATCCTCAATGCGCTCGACGGCAAGCCGCTGCCCGTCTACGGCAAGGGCCTGAACGTGCGCGACTGGCTCTACGTGGAGGATCACTGCGAGGCCATCTGGGCCGTCATCGAGCGCGGCGCCACCGGCGAGACGTACAACGTCGGCGGCGACTGCGAGCTCACGAACATCGACGTCGTCGCTCGCATCTGCCGCGTGCTGGCCGAAGAGACCGGCTGCCCCCTGGCCGACTTCGAGAGCCTGGTCACGTACGTCGCCGACCGGCCCGGTCACGACCTTCGCTATGCGATCGATGCGAGCCGCACCGAAAAGGAATGCGGCTGGTCGCCTCAGCACACGTTCGACGACGGGCTTCGCGCCACGGTGCGCTGGTACCTCGGCAACCGCGCGTGGGTGGACGGCGTGCGCAGCGGCGACTACCTGCGCTGGATCGAGCACAACTACGGCCGGCGCGCGTCGGCTGCATCCTGACGCGTCGATGAAAGTCCTGTCGACCGTCCTGCCCGAGGTCTGCATCATCGAGCCCCGAGTGTTCGGCGACGAGCGCGGGCATTTTTTCGAGAGCTGGGCGGCGCAGCGGTACGTGGAAGCCGGAATCCCCGGGCCTTTCGTGCAGGACAACATCTCGCGCTCACGGCGCGGGATCCTGCGCGGTCTGCACCTGCAGAACCCGCATTGCCAGGGAAAGCTCGTCAGCGTTCTTCTCGGCGAGGTCTACGACGTCGCAGTGGACGTGCGCGTCGGGTCGCCGAGCTTCGGACGCTGGACCGCGGTCGTGCTTTCGGACACGAACCACCGCCAGTTCTGGGTGCCGCCGGGCTTCGCGCACGGTTTCTGCGTGACCAGCGACGAGGCGATCTTCCATTACAAGTGCACCGAGTATTACCATCCCGCGTCCGAGATGTCGGTGCTGTGGAACGATCCCGCGCTGGCGATCGACTGGCCGGTTGCCAGTCCGATCGTCAACGAAAAAGACTCGGCGCGCGCGTTTTGCCTGACGGACATCCCGCGCGAGCGGCTGCCGCATTACGAGCAGGCCCGCACCGAGAGGCGCAAGGACGGTTGAGCGTGGCCTCCAGTCCGATCCTTCTCGTCAGTCCCGACGGAATGCTCGGGCACGCGTTCGAGCTTCTGCTCCGGTCGCGGGCTCTTCCGTTCGACGGAGTATCGTGGCCGGCTTTCGACCTGACGAAACCGGATAGCGTCGAGCCGCACATGCACGCCGGCCTGCGGACGATCGTCAACTGCTCGGCATTCACCGACGTCGACGGCGCCGAGACGCGCGAGAACGAAGCGACCGCCATCAACGGCGGCGGAGTCGGCCTGCTTGCCGCACACGCGCGGCGCCTTGGTGCGCTGCTCGTGCACTTCAGCACCGATTACGTCTTCGACGGCCACGCGGCTTCTCCCTATCCGGTCGACCATCCCATCTCGCCGGTCAACGCGTACGGCCGCAGCAAGGCCGCCGGCGAAAAGGCCATCCTCGACAGCGGCTGCCAGCACCTGATCGTGCGCACGAGCTGGCTGTACGCACCGTGGGCGAAGAATTTCGTGCTGACGATGCTGGGACTCGGTCGCGCCAATGCTTCGATCCGCGTCGTCAGCGACCAGGTGGGCAGGCCGACCAGCGCGCAGTACCTCGCCGAGCGTACGCTCGCGCTCGCCCGGCACGGCGCGCGCGGGATTTTCCACGTTACCGACGGCGGAAGCTGCAGCTGGCACGAGCTGGCCTCCGCCGTGATCGAGCAGAGCGCGAGCGCGTGCCGCGTCGATCCCTGCACGAGCGCCGAATTCGTGAGACCGGCCAGGCGGCCTGCTTACAGCATTCTCGACCTGTCGAAGACCGAAGTGCTGCTCGGCGCCAGCCGCAGCTGGCGCGACAACGTCGCCGCCGTGCTGGCCGAGCACGAGCGCGCAACGCAGTAACGAGCGATCATTCCCTCCTGTCGGTGAGGACAGCCCTCAGGTACTTGCCGTAATCTCCGCCGGTGCGCGCGCCGAGAGCGTCGAGCTGCTCGGCCGTGATGAAGCCCTTGCGCCACGCGATCTCCTCGAGGCACGCCACCCGCAGGCCCTGGCGCTCCTGGATCGCCTCGATGAAATTGGACGCCTGGTGCAACGCGGCGCAGGTCCCGGTGTCGAGCCATGCGATGCCGCGCCCCATCACCTCCACCTCGAGATCGCCCGTCTCCAGGTAGCGACGATTGACGTCGGTGATCTCGAGCTCGCCGCGCGGCGAAGGCGCGAGCGAGGCCGCGATGTCGAGCACGCGGTTGTCGTAGAAGTACAGGCCCGTGACGGCATAGTGGGAGCGCGGCGAGGCGGGTTTCTCTTCGAGGGAGACCGCGCGCCCCGCTGCGTCGAACTCGACGACTCCGTAACGCTCGGGATCGTGAACCGCGTACGCGAACACCGTCGCGCCGCGCTCCCGCGCCGCGGCGCGCTCGAGCGATTCGCCGAGCCCGTGGCCGAAGAAGATGTTGTCTCCGAGGACCAGCGACACGCGGTCACTGCCGACGAATTCGCGCCCGATCAGGAAGGCCTGGGCCAGGCCGCCCGGTGTCGGCTGCACGGCGTAGGAGAGCGCGATGCCGAGGTCGGAGCCGTCGCCGAGCAGCTTGCGGTAGGCCGGAAGATCCTCCGGCGTCGAGATCACCAGTACGTCGCGCACGCCGGCCAGCATCAGCGTCGACAGCGGATAATAGACCATCGGCTTGTCGTACACGGGCAGGAGCTGCTTGGAGACGACGCGCGTCATCGGATGCAGCCGGGTGCCGGAACCGCCGGCAAGAATGATCGCTTTCAACGCAAATCCTCTCATTGCCCGGGATCAGGCACCCGGGTTGCCGTATCGAAGCGCGCGACTTTGGCGGCGCGCCCGTCGGCTGTCAAGAACGCTTTCGCGATGGCAGGCATCACTGTGGAAACGGCGAGGCGGCGAGGTGAACCCGACTCGCGCCGGGCCGGATCGCTTCCTCGACGAGCTGCTCGGCATCGTCGGCCACTTCTTCCCATCCGAATCGCTCCGACCACTCGTGGCCGCCGCGGATCAGCTCCGCGCGCAGCGAGCGATCGCCGAGGGCACGCACCAGGGCTCGCACCAGTCCCGCTCGATCACCGTACTCGAACAGCAGCCCGGTGCGGCCACGCTGCACCGAATCGCGCAGCCCCGGGACGTCGCTGGCCACGGCGACGGTGTTGCAGGCGTTGGCCTCGATCACCGTCATTCCCCAGCCTTCCTTCTCGGAGGTCTGCACGAGCACCGAGGCTTTCTGGATCCACGCGATCTTCTCGTGCTCCGGCACGAATCCCGTAAAGCGCACGCAGTGCTCGAGGCCCTGGGCGCGCGCACGTGCCTCGAGGCTGGCGCGCGCCGAACCGGCACCGACGATGACGAGCGTCGCCGCCGCAACCTCGCGACGCACTTCGGCCATCGCGTCGATGACGAGGTCAGCCCTCTTGTACGGCTCGACGCGGCCGATCCACAGCACCAGCGGCTCGCGATCGAGGCCGTCGTCGACCGCCTGGTGGGTGCTCTTGTCGATGCCCGGCGGCACCACGTAGATGCGGTCGGCGGCAAGCCCGCGACCGATCAGGTCGGCCCTGGTGCTCGGCGAGATCGCGAGCACGGGCACGCCGCGATACGCCGCCGGGATCAGCTTTTCCATGAGCCACGAGATCGCGGCGATCGGCGCCGGCACCTGGCGAAAAGCGGTGGTTCCGAACAGGTGGTGCACGATCGCCAGGCACGGCAACGGGACGAGCCACGGACTGAAGAACGGAAGCTTGTTGAGCACGTCGACGACGACGTCGTGCTCTCGCGCGAGACGGCGCGCCACCCACGGCACGATCGCGTAGTAGAAATAGCGGTTGGCGAGCCTGCGCACGCGTACGCCCTGCACGGTCTGCTCGCGCAGCGCGCCCGGGAAGCTCGCGGCCAGCAGCGTGACTTCGTGACCGCGCGAGACGAGGCGCTGGAGGATTTCGAAGACGTGCGTCTCCGCGCCGCCGGTCATCGGGTTGACCGGATCGCGCTCGTTGAGGACGAGGATGCGGCGCTTCATCGCATGGCCTGCAGGCAAGACGGGAGGGTGCTCAGGAAATTTCCGGCGCCCGCCCGGCGGTGCCGCCGGGACCGGCAAGCTTGCGGGCTTTGCGGATCCTGCCCGTCAAGGCCATCCATCTCAGCTTCCAGACGATCAGCATCGCCTCGACGGCGATCGACAGGTGCATCTTGGAAGTGCCGAGGCGGCGATCGACGAACAGGATCGGTGTCTCCTTGATCGAAAGCCCGGCCCGCCACGCGCGGAACGTCGTCTCGACCTGGAAGCAGTAGCCGTTGGCGCGAACGTCCTCCAGCGAGATCGCTTCCAGCGCGCTGCGGCGCCAGCATTTGAAGCCGCCGGTGGCGTCCATCACCGGGAGCCCGCCGAGCACGCGGCGCGCGTATTCGTTGCCGAAATAGCTCAGCATCAGGCGCAGCATCGGCCAGTTGACCACCGTGATGCCGTCGATGTAGCGCGAGCCGAGCACGAGGTCGTAGTCGCGCGCAAGATCGAAGAAGCCCGGAAGCGCCGACGGCGGGTGCGAGAAGTCGGCGTCCATCTGCACGATGAGGTCGCCGCCCATCTGCACGGCCTTCGACAGCCCGTCGCGGTACGCGATGCCGAGCCCGTCCTTGCCTGGCCGGTGCAGCACCTGCACCCGCGAGTCCGCCGCCGACATCGCATCGGCGATCGCACCCGTACCGTCGGGCGAATTGTCGTCGACGACGAGGACACAGATGGCCGGATCGACCCGAAGAACCTCGGTGACGATGGCCGCGAGATTTTCCTTCTCGTTGTAGGTGGGGATGACGACGATCTTGCGCATTGCGGGTCCGGGAAAATCTATATGAAATCGGCAGGTCCGACGAGCGTCATTCCGCGTGGCGACCGGTTGCCTGCAATTGCACGGCAACGCTGTCAGCACCGCCGGCCTCCCGCAGTCCAAGCTCGACGAGAGGAATCGGGCGTCCGCGCAGCGCGTCGCGCCAGCCCTGCTGCTTGATCCACACGCCGGAGGCCTCGCCGGAGAGGGCCCTTCTCGCGAGCTGGAAAGGAAACGTCACGACGATGCTCGCTGCCAGGCGAAGCGCCTGGGCTGCTGTCGCGTGGCGGCGCGCATAGAGCACCGAATTGCGCGCCGAAAGGTACTTGCGGAAGCCGCCGTAGTGCGCGGCGCCTCCGGAGCTGCCGTGGATGTGGTGGACGATGCGCGAGGTGCCGACGTAGCGGCAGGTCCATCCGGCCCTTCGCGCACGAGCAGCCCAGTCGACGTCCTCGTGGTAGGCGAAGAATTCCTCGTCGAAGCCGCCGACTTCGCGCAGCGCGGCGGCGCGAAACAGCAGCGCGCAGCCCGGAAGCCACTCGACGTCGCGCTCGATACGATAGCGCTCGTCGTCAGCGGCGTTTTCTCCGACCAGCCGGATCAGGCTCTGGCCCCACGTGACCTCGCCCCAGGCCACCCAGATCCGCGACGGATCGTCTCCGCGCACGACGCGACTGCCGAGCACGCCGGCGCGGGGACTGCGCGCGGCCGCCTCCAGCAGAGGCTCGAGGCCGCCGGCATCGACTTCGACGTCGTTGTTGAGGATCCAGACGAAATCGGCGCCGCGCTCGAGCGCCGCGGCGATTCCGACGTTGTTGCCGCCCGCATAGCCGAGATTGACGCCGGTCTCGACGATCGACGCGTCCAGTCCGGCGCTCGCAAGCGCATCGCGAGGGCTGCGGCGCGACCCGTTATCGACGACGATGGTCTCAAGTGCGCCGTCGGAGAGCGCGGCCAGCGACCGCACGCAGCGCACGGTGTCGCTCGCGCCGTTCCAGTCGAGTACGACGGCGACGACGCGCGCGGCTTGCGGGAGCGCGGACGAGCGACCGGGAGAACCGGCACTCATGACGGCGCCGCGCCCGCTTCGCCGAGCGCAAGGCGGTAGGCGTGCATGGTTCGTCTTGCCGTCTCGCTCCACGAAAACTTCGCCGCCTGCTCGCGACCGCGCCGCGAAAGATCGGTGACCATCGCATCGTCGGTCATCAGCCGTTCGATGACGGCGGCAAGCGCCTCCACGTCCGGACGGTCGAGCAACACGCCGGCGCTGCCCACCACTTCGGGAATCGAGCTGTTGCGAAGCCCGACGACGGGACACCCGCAGGCCATCGCTTCGATGAAGGTCAGTCCGAAACCCTCGTAGGACGACGGCGAGACCATGCAGCGCAGCGAGCCGAGAAAAGGCGCGATCTCGTCCGCAGGCATCGCGCCGAGATGGACGATGCGCCGGTCGCCTCCTCCGGACGGCACCTCCTCGCCGGGCCTGAGGCGTCCTGCAAGGAGAAGGCGCCAGTCGCGGTCGCGCGCGGCCCGAAGGAACGCATCGACGAAAAGCGCGACGTTCTTGCGTGGCTGGATCGTCCCGAGATAGCCGCACGCGAGCTGGTCGATGCCGCGGCGGCCGCGCCACGCGGCAATCTGGTCTGGAGTCGGGGGATGAAGGCCCGACGCGGCCGCTTCCGGAGTGACGACCACCGGCGTCGCGAGCGAAGGGAACAGCCTGGCGATGTCGTCGGCCGTGCTCTGCGACGGAGCCAGTACGACGCGCGCGTGTGCCAGCGCCCACGGCGTTTCCAGCCCAAGGTGGATCCTCTGTGCCGCACGGAACGTCTGCGGCATCACGTGGCTGGCCAGGTCGTGGATGGTGACGACGGCGGGCGTCTTGCCAAGGCGGGGAACCACGCCTTTGGTTGCGTGGTAGAGATCGAAACGCCCGGCGGCAAGCGCCCTCGGCACGCGAACGTGATCCCACAGCGGCTGCTGCCACGGCGAGGTCATCGGCAGCTCGCGCGTCGCGCAGAGCGTCGCGAACGGCGCGGGCTTGTCGGTCAGCACGACGAACTCGTGCTCGTGGAACATCGTGACCAGCGCACGCACGAGCTCGACCGCGTACGTTGCGGGGCCGCCGACGGTGCCGGTCCCGGCGCCGATCGCGATCTTCATCGTGCGGCCTCGCCGGTGCCGCGGTTTTTTCGGACAGCGGCAGCACCGATGGACGCGCCCGTTGCACTGCGAGCGCCGGAGCCGTCGGCGTCCGCCGGTAAACCGCTGGCCGGGTAACCCGACGCGGCAAACAGCGGCGCCGGAGGAAAGCCGACGTAGCGGCGTTTTCCTGCGCGCATTCCGGCGATCATCGCGCGCGCGACGTCGCTGCGCCCGCGCAGCAGGTAGCCGAGCGCGCTCGCGAGCACGAGGCAATGATAGCCGGCGCCGAATACGTCGCGCGAGACGTCCTGGCGTGCGTGCCGCATCCCGACGAGCCACAGGTTTCTCGCCTTGAGCCACGCCGCCAGCGGCGTCATGCCGGAGGCGAATCCGCGCGCGCCGCGGTGCCCGGCCTGCGCCTCCGGCACCACCAGCGGCCAAAGTCCCGCTTCGCGCGCACGCAGGCAGAAATCCACCTCTTCGTAGTACGCGAACAGGCTCTCGTCGAAGCCGCCGATCCTCTGGTACAGCGCGCGTGAAACGAGGATCGCGCATCCGGTGATGCCGCCGGCGCGATACGGCCTCTGGTGCACGGCGCGCACGCGAAGCAGCGAGCGCGGAGCCCACAACGCCCAGGCCCAGTACCTTTCGCCGAGCGAAAGCGGCTTCTGGCCCGGACGGCCGTCTGCAACGCGAGGCCCGACGGGGCCGACGCCCGGCCGCGCCCTGCTGCCGCGCACGAGCGCTTCGATGCAGCCCGCAGCCAGGCGTGCATCGCTGTTGAGAAGGAGCACGTGATCGCAACCGCGCGCGAAGAGTTTGTCGAGAGCGAGATTGCAGCCCGCGGCAAAGCCGATGTTGCGCTCGAGCCGCAACACCTCGGCGTCGATCCTGCCGTGGATCCCTTCGGCCAGCGCAAATCGCTCGCTTTCGACCGAGCCGTTGTCGATCACGAGGACGTCGAGATCCGGGTAGCCGTCTCCGCCGATCGAGTGCAGGCATTCGAGGGTGCGCACGGAGTCCTGGAACGACAGCACCGCGACGCCCACGCGCGGCAGCGATTCGTGGTGAGCGCTGCCGGCCGGCGCATCGGGACCTGCCAGCGCAACCGACCATGACCTTGCGAGCGCTTCGGTAGAGAACGACTGCAGCATGCGGGCTCGCGACGCTTTGGCGAGCTCCTCTCGAAGCGCCTCGCCGCGCACCGGCTCGGCCAGGCTCTCGATGGCATCGGCAAGGGCAAGACCGTCGGCGCGGCACAGCACCACCTCGCGGCCGCCTTCGAACACTTCGCGAATGGCCTCGGTGTCGGCGGTGACGATGGCCGCTCCGACCGCCGCCGCTTCATAGACCTTGTTTGGAATCACCATCGCGGCCTTCTGCGAAGAGCCGAAGATGCCGAGCACGATGTCGGCAGCGGCGATGCGCGACGGCAGGTCTTCGTAGGCGACCCAGTCGATGAAACGAACGTCGGCGCGCGTCGCGCGAAGGCCCGCTTCGATGCGCGCCCGCTGCGGCCCCGTGCCGATGAACGTGAACACGTACCGTCCGGCGAAGCCGTCGCGCGCCGCAAGGCGACCCACCGCATCGACGACGACGTCGAGGCCGTGCAGCGGAAGGTACTGGCCGAACCACAGCACTTCGAGCGGCCGCGCCTCGCCCGTCGCGTCTTCGCGATGCGGCCGCGCCCGCTCGCGGCCGTCTCGCGGCGCGCGCGTCGAATCGTGAACCTCGAGGAACACTTCGGGATCCGCACCGAGATGGCAGACCAGCAGCCTGGAAGGATCGACGCCGAGCTCGCGGACGAACCAGCGCCGGTGCTGCTCGGTATCGACGACGACCACGTCAGCCGCGCGGCACGTCAGCCGGTCGAGGGCCTCCAGGGCGCGTGCCGCCCACGAGCCTTCTTCGTAGACGCGGCGATCCTCGACGAGCGTCTCGGTGAGCGAGACCAGCGGGGCAAAGACGATGCGAGGCCCGTGGCGAAACCCGAGAACGCGCAGCAGCAGCACGTCCAGCTGGCCGTTGAAGCCGACGATGGCAACAGGAGCGCCGCCGGTGCGGCGCCATGCACGCGCCAGCCGCCATGCCGCGGCGAGCCAGCGCCCCGCCAGCACCGCGAGCGAACGAATGGAGAAATACGCCGCGTCCTTGTCGCGCGTCTCCTCCCACAGCGGCTCGTGGTACTCGACGAGCTCGAAGCCGGCCGCCCGGGCCGCGATCGCCGCGATGCGGTTGGCACTGTGGAAGCGGTTGTACGTGCCGAACAGCGCGGCCCGCATCAGTCGCGGCTGCCGAGCTCGATGCGACGGATACGCAGCAGCGTGTCCTCGAGCATGCGGCGGCTCGAGCCGATCAGGTCGGCAAGCAGGCCGATCAGGATCGTCTGCACGCCGGTCAGCGTGAGCACCGCGGCAAAAATGAGCGATTGGATGTGCCCGGCGCCGCCGCCAGTCACAGCATAAAGGTAGAGGAAGCGGCCTCCGACCAGGGCCCCGCCGGAAAGGAACAGAAGGCCGATGATCGTGAATACCCGCAGCGGCTCGTAGAGCGCATAGATGCGTACGAGCGTGGCCGTGCTGCGAAGGATGTAGCTCGGGATGCCCGGAAACAGCCGCGACGGCCGTGTCTCCGGGTTCACGTCGATCGGGACATGGGTCACCAGCAGCTGCTTCTTGCCGGCCTGGATGATGGTCTCGAGCGTATAAGTGAAGTCCGAGACGACGTTCATCCTCAGGGCCGCCTTGCGGGAGAAGGCGCGAAAGCCGCTGGTGGCGTCGGGCACGCGGGTTCCCGACAGCTGGCGAACGATCCACGAGCCGACCACTTGCAGGATCCGCTTCGGGATCGAGAAGTGCGCCAGGCTGCCCGGCCTGCGGTCACCGATCACGACGTCCGCCTCGTGGTGGAGGATCGGCGCGATCAACATCGCGATCTGGTCGCCGCGGTACTGGCCGTCCGCATCGGTATTGACAATAATGTCAGCACCGAGGCGGAGTGCATGATCGAGCCCGGCGGAAAAAGCTCGTGCCAGTCCCTGGTTCACCGGCGCTCGAACGATGTTTCGTACGCCGCAACGACGCGCCGCGGCGGCGGTGCCGTCGGTGCTGCCGTCGTCGATGATGACGATGTCGATCTCGTCGACGCCTTCTATACTGACAGGAAGATCTGCCAGTGTAGCCGGAAGGCTCGCCTCTTCGTTGAGGCAAGGGATCTGGATCACCAGCTTCATGGGCGCGAAGTCCGCCGGTCCTTATGACAGGAACGACGCAGGGGCGCATCCGCAAAATCAGGCGGCGAATTGTCGCAAGATCCGATAAAAAGCTTGTTTGCGATCCTTGACAATCCCGAGGCCAGCCACCTATAACTGCCCCCGGACCTGCCAGGGGAGGTCGCTTCTATAGGGCGGCATCGTGTCTCGAGCAGAGTCGGGGGAGACGAGACTCCCTCTTGGTAGGTAAAAAAAAGGTGGCCCGACCACCGTTCGCTTCGAAGCAAAACGACTGTTCTTAGATCTGAATTTTCGGGAGGAGAAATCCGCATATGAAGAAATTTACTCTGCCTCTGGCTGCCGTTGCCCTCGTGGGACTCTACGCGGGCACCGCCAGCGCTCAGTGCGCATTTAACAGCGCGCCCGCCAAGGGCGTGAAAGGCTCGATGGTCCGCAACTATGCGAAGTGCCCCGGCACTGAGCATCCAAGTCCGAACACTCAGACACAGGCGGGAACCGATGCCTGCACGCCCGTGACTCCTCACGGCGTCGGCAACGTCGGCCACAACGGCACCGACTACATCTACGGTCCCGCCTCTGGCCCGAAGGGCAAGTGCTCTGTGCAGACCCAGGCCAAGCTCGTCAAGGACTGCTCGACGCTGACCAACTCGTCCGGCGCCAGCCTCGGCCTGCCCGCCGGCGCGTGCCACGTCACGTTCGTCAAGAGCAAGTGCAGCGGCATCTATCGCGCTGACGGCATCACGCCGATCAACTCCAGTGATGACGGCTGGCAGCTCGCGACCCTGAGCCGCACGACGTTCGACGACAGGACCAACGGCGACATGACCGTCATCGACTTCCCGGTGACGTTCGCGTACTCGACGCCGAACAACGGCTCGATCTCGGTCAACAGCAGCAGCGCAGCTGCCTTGGTTCCGCTGGTTGGCGCCAACAACTCCAACCTGCCGCCGTGCACCTCGATCGAGACGGTCAACGTCACGATCAAGGCTCCGGGCGGCACGCACGGAAAGCCGTTCGCCAAGCTGGGCGGCGCGACCAGGCCGTAACTCAGGCTTCGCGCAAGCGATCCTGAACGCAACTTGCGGGGCGGTGCAGATTCTGCACCGCCCCGCTTTCGTTTTGCCTTCCTGTTTTTTCCAGTCTTCTACCCCGTCGTGACCGACGCCACGCCCCTGCACCTCGGCCTCCAGCTGGCCGCAGCTTACTTCTGCTTCTACGCGCCCGGCCAGCTTCTGGTTGCCAGGCGCGGCGGACAAGTGCCCGTTGCATTCGCGCGTGTCCTTGCCAGCACGGTTGCAACGACGGTGTGCGCGACGGCGCTGGCCGTGTCGGGAAAGTTCTCGCTGCCGTCGACGATCGCCGCGACCCTGGTCCTGGCCGCGGCGGGAGCCGTCGCAAGGACGCGCTGGCGCGAGCCGCAGCCGCCGGGCGCTGCGCGGCGAGTTTGCCGGGACCCCATCGGCCTCGCGGTCGTCGCGGCCGCCCTGCTGGCTTACTGGCCGGGCTATCCCGCCTTCCTCGGTGCTTCGGATTCTTCGGCGTACCTCGGCGCGGGGGTCTGGCTCGCCCATCACGGCACCCTGGCGCTTCACGACGATCTCGGTCCAACCCTTCCTGCGGTCACGCGCGAAGTGCTGTTCGACTCGATGTCCCAGGCCACCGGATCCAACGGCCCACCGTACCGCCGCCTGCCCGGCGGCATCGTCGTGGAATCCCTCGACGACACCGAGGCGTGGCCGGCCTTCTTCCCGGTCCCTTCGGTATGGGCCGCACTTTTCGCGACGGCGGGAGCGCCGGGACTCGCCACCCGCGACGAGGCTGCACCCGGCTATGCGCCGGTGTTCGGCGCCCTGGCGCTGTGGGCTTTCTCGATGCTGGCACGTTGCTGGTGCGGGCCGGTGCTCGGTCTGGTCGCAACCGCACTGCTCGGCGCCAGCGAGCCGTTCTACTACTTCGCGAGGATGCCGACGTCGGAAGCGGTTGCTGCCTTTTTCACGATCTCGACGCTGGCGGTCCTGTCGCGCACGGCGAGCAGCCCGCGCCGCGACACGGTGCTGCTGGCGGGCGCGGCTTTGGGCGCGGCAGTGTTCACGCGCATCGAGGTCGTCGCGTTCCTCGCAATGGCGCTCTGCATCCAGCCGGCCTCGGCGCTGTGGAACGGGCCGGGCCTGCAGTCGCCGCGCCGCTTGACTGTGCTTCTGCTCGCACCCGTCGCGATCCTGTTCGCGCTCGCGGTCGCCCAAGCAGTGCTGATGCCGGGAACGTGGGCGCTTCCCGTTCCCGACCTGCTCGAGAATGCGCGCATCCGCCTGCTGTTCCTGTACGAGAACCCGTATTCGAGCGACACGACGCACCTGGTCATTGCGGCAGCGCTCGCGGCGATGGTCGCCGTCGCGCTGTCCCTGCGCCGACTCGGATGGAAGGCGACGCTGCGCTGGTGCTTCCTTGCCGCAGTGCTCGGCGGCCACTGGATGGCGGCGAGCTTCCTGTTCGATCGCACGCCGATGTGGCTGTCCTTCTACGTCGGCAGTGCGACGCTCGCGCTGGCTGCGGCGGGTTTCGCGCTTGCCTGGCAGGATCGCGACGTGCTGGCCGCCGCGCCGCTGGCCCTCGGCTTTGGGCTCTCCTCTGCGCTGATCCTCTTCTACAACCCGCACGTCTACCCGGAGCTGGTGTGGGGCGGGCGCCGTTTCGTGCCACTGCTGCTTCCGATGCTGCTGCTGCTGGCGACCTACTGCGCGCGCAAGCTCGGCGCGCGCAGCCGCCTGCTGATGTTCGCGTGCCTTGCGACCATGGCGTTCGCAGTCCATGAGGGCGCCGGGCTGGTCTGGAATCGAAAACTCTTCGAAGACGGCTATCAGAGCTTTCGAGAGCTGGCCGAATCGATTCCGCCGGGAGGCACCGTGCTCGTCGACCGCGACGTGAGCGCGATGATGATCTCGCCTGCGCTGTGGATGCTCGCCGACCGCAACAACCTTACCGTTCCCTCGCGGGACTCTGCCGACGACGACAATTTCCTGCCGGGCCTGGTCTGGTACCTGACCGCGCGGGGGCCGGTCTATTACGTCTCGAACGGAGTCGGCGCCCAGGATCCGATCCCGCACGTTCGCATGACGACCGTAACGCGCCCGATCCTGGCCTTGCGCGTCGTGGAGGAGACCTACGACCGTCTTCCGAACGGAACCGAGCGTGACGTGACGGAGATCGGCATCTTCCGCCTCGAGCGAAGCCTCGACCCGCGCGGCACCGCGCCGAAATAGCAACGCGCTCCGGCAGGCTGCGGAAAAACCCCTCCCCTCGGTCCGGGTTTTTCCGCAACCTGCTGGTCAGTTGGCGTAGCCGAGGCTGCGAAGCTGGCGGCGCGTGTCGGCTTCCGGAGCAATGGAACGCGCCGGCGCCGGCTTGCGATGGACCGGCAGGTGCATCCACAGCGGCATGCGCTGCAGCTCGAAGAACTTCTCACCGTTGGCGCGATCGCGCGGCCCCGGCACTTGCGGGAACAGCAGGCTGTGCTGCTCGCCGGGGTCGTGCGCGAGATCGAACAGCCGATTGTCCTTGAGATCCGGCGACACGACGGCCTTCCACGGCGGCATGCGTACCGACCAGCGGAGGTCCTTCGGCGACTTGACGAGCCCCGAAACTTCGACGCGCGGCGTGATGTCCATTTCGCCGCGCAGGATTCGCATCAACGACTTGCCGTCGACCGCGAGCGAGGTGTCCAGGCCCGCGATGTCCAGGATCGTCGCCGCGACGTCCTCCAGGCGCACCTGCATGTCGAAGCGGACATGGCGGTGTGCGCTTCTGTCGGCGAGTGGAGGCACGATGACCAGCGGGACGCGCAGCAGCTCGTCGTAGAGCGAGTGCCCGTGCAGGAATCCTCCGTGCTCCCAGAATTCCTCGCCGTGGTCGGCGGTGACGATGAGCCAGCTATGGTCGAGGATCCCGCCGGCCGACAGCGTGTCGAAGAGGCGGCCGAGCATCGCATCGGTGTAACGCACTTCGGCTGCATAACGCCGCTGGAGCTCGGCGCGGTCGGCGGCGGTCGTCGGCCAGTATTGGGCGCCGAACAGAGTGTCGCAGTCCGGGCACGGCTGGCGCGGCGCGCCGAATCCTTCCGGCGCTTCGTACGGCCAGTGCGGGTCCATCAGGTGCAACAGCGTGAACGACGGCGAATCCGCGTGGTCGTGCAGCCAGTCCAGCGCGAGCGCGATGCCGTCGACGGCGCGGCCGTGGTACGGGCGAAACTGGTAGAAGCCGCGGTCGAAGCCGAAATACGGCCTCAGGTACGGATTGCGCACGAATGCGGAGGTCAGGTAGCCGCCGTCGCGCAGGGCACCGGCCATGTACACGGCGCGCGGATCGCCCGGCAGCTCGTCCCAGTTGGACGCACTGACGCCGAACAGGTGACGGTGGGGGTTCCAGCCGCTGAGCAGGCTCACCGTTGCAGGCAGGGTCCACGGCGCCGGCGAGACGGCCTGCGTGAAGCGCACTCCCGAACCGGCGATGCGTTCGAGCTCGGGCATCGCGCCGGGATCGGCCGCAAAGCGTCCGTCCGCGATATCCGCCCTCAGCGTATCGACGACGACGAGCAGCACCGAGTCGCGACTCGTGGCGACGGCCGGTGCACCCGAGCTCGCGAACCAAAGCAGCGCCAGGCCGGCCACTGCCGGCGCGAGCGCGGGAATCGCTGCGGCGACGCGGGGCCGTCTTCGAAGCGCCAGCCACGATGCCAGTGCCAGCGCCAGCGTGGAGGCAAAAATGGCGAGCGCCGCTGCCAGCCTCGCTCCGGCTTCGATGTGGTCGTACGCGCGGTAGATGCGACCGCCGCCTAACAGGAACAGCACGAAGGCCCCGAGCATGATCTCGCGCGCGATGCGCGGGTCCCGGGCCCGCTCGGCCACGATCGCCATGACCAGTCCGACCAGGCCACCGGCCACCGCGAGATAGCCCATCGCGACGAGGCTTCCCGGCGACGACGAAGTCAGCAGCGCGTGCGGCTCGACCCACCACCAGCCGTAGGCCATGCCCGCCAGCAGGCCTTGCAGCGCGGCGTGCACGCGATCGATCGTGCGGATGCTGCCCGGCCGGCGGATCGACGCGAAACGCGCAGCGATCAGGATGCCGAGGAAAGGAAGCGCGGCGCGAAACGCATCCGATGCGACGACCGCCGCGAACGCCGGAGCACCGAAGCCGCCCGCACAGGCGAGCGCGATGACGCAACAGAAGACGACGGCGGCGCAGGTCATGACGGTTGAGAAGCCCGTACGGGCTCAGGATCCCGAGCCGGGATCCGGAGAGTGGCCGCTGTCAGGCGCAGCGACCGGGCTCACTGCAAGGGGGAAATTGCAATCCTGCTCGACGGCCGCAACCTCGCCGCCGGCAGCGCCGGCGACGCGCGCCCGTTCGAGATCGCGCCTGGCCCACGACGGATGTCCGGCAGCGCAGCGCAGCGCTGCCAGGCCGAGGTACAGCCGCGGATTGGCGGGATCGCGCTCGATGGCGACATGGAGATGACCGGTGGCGCCGCGCAGGTTGCCCTCGAGCGCGAGACTGCGCGCAAGGTTGGCGTGCACGCGCGAAGACGCCGCCGGATCGGCGGCCGCGCGAGTCCACAGTGCGCCCTCGCTGCCCCAGATCTGCATCTGGCCGTAACTGGCAGCGGCGCTCGCCAGCAGCAGCGCAGCGATTGCGATCGGTGCGAGGTACCGCGGCGCATGAACCAAACGCGTGCGCGTCAGCAGCAACGCGGCCGCAATCGCGATGGGCGCGAGCAGGAGATACGCGTGACGATCGGCTCCCGGCTCGTGAAGTCCTCCCCATATCGCGACGGCGAGCATTGCCATCGCGGTCCATGCGGCGGCAAAAGCAGGCGATCTGTCGCTACCGCTCGCTCTGCGGCATCGGCGCAGCGACAGCACGACGGCGCCGGCAATCGCGGCCGCGAACAGCAGGTGCAGCGCAAGCTCACCGGCAGCAGGGGAATACTGAAGAAGAGCAGGATATTCGGGCGCGAAAGAGCGAAGCCCGAGCAGGCCGCTCGCGTAGTGCATTGCGACGCGGCCGACGAACGCGACCGACGCGACGTCGCCGGCCGGGCCCCAGGGACCGACTGCGCCGTATCCCGCAACGAGCAGTGCCGCGACCGCGATTGCGGCTGCGAACAGTGCAGCAAGCGCGCGCTTCTGCGATGCATCGTCCATGCGAGGACCGATGCCGGCCACGGAGGCCGCGACGAGCGGAGACGCAAAGAGCAGTCCGCTTTCCTTGGCAGCCGTCGCGAGCACCACCAGCACCAGTGCCGCCGGCGCGCGACCGCGGATCCACACGAGCACGGCAGCCAGGCCGAGCGCCACGCACAGAAGATCGCGTCGTCCCGCAACGTAGGCCACCGACTCGACTGCAATCGGATGAACGGCGACGAGCAGCCCGGCCGCTGCCGCCGCGATGCGCGCCGCCCCGAGCCTGCGCGCAATGCTCGCAACGAGCGCGCACGCGAGCGCGTGGAGCGCGATGTTGTGGGCGTGGTAGATCCACGGCGTGCCGCCGAGCCAGCCGTCGACGAGGTAGCTCGCGTAACGCAGCGGCCGATACGGCACGAGGCCGCCGAGGCGCTGCGGCCAGCCGCTGGCGTCGATCAGCGAGCCGTCGTCGAAGACGAAACCGAACCGCAGCGCCGGCAGGTACAGCAGGACGGCCGCCGCGGCAGCGGCCAGTTCGGCAGCGTACGAAGCCGCGGTCGCGGCGACGAGCGCGGCGATCCGGGCGAGGGGCCGGTCCAGGGCGAGGCTGACGGCGCAGTCGGCGAGCGGCAGCTCTCGTCCTTCCCGGGCAAGCGGCGAGGCCGACGCGAGAGACATCGCGCGGATGATAGCGGCGCGAACCCGCGCCTTCCACGCGCCCGCAGGCCGCTCCGCCGAGCGGGCTGCGCGCTTCGGCCGATCGCCCGCCGGCAATGGAGAACGACCGGCGCCGCCAGCCGTGCCGGCGGCCGTGTCAACACGAAGGACGAGCGCCGCCGGTCCCGATTCCCCGGCAATCGCGCGCCGCGACGCACGTTTGGGCCGGACTGCCGGGCAGGCGGCGGAAGTAAGGCACACGGAACCGGGTGCCCCCTGCTTGGCAAATGCCCGGAAGTCGGCTTATCTTCGAGGGATTCGAGGGGGGCCGTCCGAGGTTCGAACGTCCCGGTCACGCGGCAGGCGGGCAAGCGCCCGCGTGTCCGTCGTGCGCAGCGGCGCACGGCAGAACGCGCAATCGGGACCGGCACCCCGAAAAGGAGCCAAGAGAATGATGAATGCGAAGTGGATCGTGGCGGCGGTGGCGGTGGCGGCGCTGTCGAGCGGATGCATGTGTGCGCAGGGACACTGCTCCCGCACCAGTCACAGCGGCGGCGGCTCGGTGGTCGCCGAAGGTGACCTGATGCGCATCGAGGAAGCTGCCAATCGTGCCGAGGCCGCGGCCAACCGCGCCGAAGCTGCAGCCGACCGCGCGGCGATGGCCGCCGAGAAGTCGGAGACCGTCTTCCACAAGGGCCTGCGAAAGTAGCAGGCCGTTTCCATCCAGACCGGTGCCAGGCACCAGCCCCGCTCCTCCATGCGTTGCACGCACGGATGTTGCGCGCTGGCGCCTGGCCCCAGCGCTCCCTTCGTGTTTCAGCCTGCGTCGAACTCGACGATGGTCTTGAGGGCCTCGTCCACGCGCGCTGCCGCGCGAAACGCATCGGTCACCCGATCGATGCCGAAGCGGTGCGTGATCAGGTCCTGTTCGCGGATGATGCCGCCGCGGATCGCGTCGAACGCGGCCTGCGTGTCGTCGGGTCCGCACGAGTAGCTCGGCACGATCGAGATCTCGTCGAAATAAATGCGGTAAGGGCGCACGGGAAGCACTTCGTCCGGCTTCGACGTCGTGAACAGCACGACGCGGCCACCCGCAGCCGCCGCATCGATGCTCGCTTCCATCGCGTCGATCGAACCCGGCCCGCAGATCACTGCATCGGCTTTCGCGGCGCATTTCTCGAGCATTCCTTCGGCCAGCTTCTGCGAGCGTACGTCGATCACGGCTTCGGCGCCGAGCTCGAGCGCGCGACGCAGCCGGAAATCGACGAGGTCTGCACCGATGACGCGAAGGCCGGCCGCACGCGCGAGCACGACGTGCAGCATGCCCATGATGCCGAGGCCGACGATGAGAATCGTGTCGCCGGCGGAAAGCTCCGCGCGTCGCAGCGATTTGACGGCGCAGGCCGCGGGCTCGACGAGGCTTCCTTCGGCGTAGGTCATCTTCTCGGGAAGACGCAGCGTATCGGTGGCCAGGTTCTCGGCCGGCACGACGAAGAACTCGGCCATGCCGCCGGGCACGAGGTTGGTGCGGCGCCACGTCGCGCAGTGCACGTGGCGGCCCTGGCGGCACGCGCGGCACTGGCCGCACGGCGCGTGGTGATGCACGAAGACGCGATCGCCGACCGCGAAGCTGCGTTCGTCTCGGCCGAGGATTTCGGCAGCGCCTTCCCCGAGCGCAACGATGTCGCCGGCCGGCTCGTGCCCGAACACCAGCGGCGCACGCCGCTCGAGGTACCAGCCCATGATGTCGCCGGTGCAGATGCCGCAAGCGCGGGTACGCACCAGCGCCTGCCCCGGCCCCGGCACCGGGCGGTCCACCTCTTCGACGCGAATGTCGGTGGCGCTGTAGAGACGTGCAACTTTCATGTCGGGTTCAGGCGCCGGTGCCGGACGTCGCCGCCGCGCCGTGCTCCGGGATCACCGCAATCTTCATTTCGCCGCGGTCGCCGAGACGGGCGAACAGTTCCGGCACTTCGGCCAGCCCCACACGACCGCTGACCAGCGGCGACCAGTCGAGGTCGTCACGCGACAGCAGGCGGCGCGCTTCGGCCACGTCGCGCGGACGAAAGTGGAACGGGCTCGTCAGCTCGATGCCGTCGTAGTGCAGGCGCATCGTATCGAACGAGACCGTAGTTCCGGCCGCGCAGCCGCCGAACAGCACGACGCTCGCCCCGCGGCGCGCGTAGCGGGGCGCGGACTCCCAGACTTCGGTCTGTCCCGTGCATTCGACGACGGCGTCGCAGCCTCGACCGTCGGTGGCATCGGCGATCATCGACAGAAGCGCCTCGTCGTCGCCGGGCGCCAGCGAGATGGTCTCGATCGCCCCCATGCTCCTGGCGGTCTGCAGCCGCGCCGGCCTTTTTCCGGCGACGATCACGCGCTCGGCGCCGGCGGCCTGCAGCGCCCGCAGCCACAGCATCGCGATCGGGCCGCTGCCGATCAGCAGCACCGTTGCCGCGCCGCGTACCTTGCGCGTGGGAATCCTGGTCAGGCCGAAGCACACCGACGACAGCGGCTCGAGCAGCGCCGCCGTCTCGAACGGCATCGATTCCGGCTTGACGAACGCGTTGCGCCGCAGCACCCGCGCCGGCACCAGAAGGTATTCCGCATAGGCGCCGACGAGAAGCTCGCCGGTCAGCGTCAGGCACAGGTTTTCCTCGTCGTTGCGGCACCAGAAACAGGCGCCGCAGGGCCCGCTGTTCGCGAGCATCAGCGCGTCGCCGACGTGGAACGCCGACTGGGAGCTGCCGCTTGCGACGACGATGCCCGAGGCTTCGTGACCGAACGGCGCCGGGTACGGGAATTTCGGATGCCCTCGCCGGTACGACTTGAGATCCGTGCCGCACGTGAGCGCCGCGCGCACTTCGACGACGACGTCCTCGGGCCCGGGAACGGGATCGGCGACGTCGCGAAGCACGAGGCGACGGGGCTGCTCGAGGACGACCTGCTTCATTGCGGTGCGGGCTACAGCGAGCCGAGGAAGCGCTCGATTGCGTCCATCCCCTTCTCGATCGACTCCATCGACGTCGCGTACGAAATGCGGAAGTGGTCGGCGCTGCCGAAATCGTTGCCGCCGACTACGCCGACTCGCGCGCCGTCGAGCAACTTGAGGGCGAGCGCGTCGCCGTCATTTACTCCGGCACGGTCGAACGCTCCGCTCGCGTTGACGAACACGTAGAACGCGCCGCCTGGAACGTCGACGCGAAAGCCCGGAACGGCCCGCACGCGCTCGCAGATGTAGTCGCGACGCCGCCGGAACTCGGTGACCATCGGCGCGAGCTGGTCCTGGGGACCTGCCAGCGCCGCGGCAGCCGCAGCCTGAGCGATCGAGCTCGGGTTGGAAGTCGACTGGCTCTGCAGCGTCGTGATCGCCTTGACGACCGGCGCCGGCGCAGCGGTGTAGCCGATCCGCCATCCGGTCATCGCGTAGGTTTTCGAGACCGAGTTGCAGAGGATGATGCGATCGCGAAGAGCCGGCTGGAGCGTGGCCAGGTGGCGCGGCCTGGTGCCGTCGTAGCGGATGAACTCGTAGACGTCGTCGACGATGATCCAGCACGCGTGCCGCGTGAGCACGTCGGCGAGCGCGGCGAGCTGGTCCTCGGAATACGTAGCGCCGGTCGGATTGGACGGGCTGTTGAGGATCAGCAGCTTCGTTTTCGGAGTGAGAGCGGCCTCCAATTCCTTCGGCGTCAGCAGGAAACCGTTGGCTTCGTCCGCCATCGCGATGCGCGCGTTGCCGCCCGACAGCGCCGCCATGTCCGGATAGCTCACCCAGAACGGCCCCGGTACGACCACTTCGTCGCCTTCGTCGAGCACGGCCTGCATCGCGTTGTACAGCGAATGCTTGCCGCCGCAGCTCGCGACGACTTCGTTGTCCGCGTAGACGAGATCGTTGTCTCGCTGCAGCTTGGTGCGGATCGCTTCCTTCAGCTTCGGCGTGCCGCCGACCGCGGTGTAGCGGAACTGGCCGTCGCGGATCGCCTGGTGCGCCGCTTCGCAGACGTGGCTCCACGTCGGGAAATCCGGCTCTCCGGCCGCGAAGCCGATCACCTGGACACCCTTTTGCTGGAGCTCGAGCACCCTGGCCGTCATTGCGAGCGTCGACGACGGCTTGACGCGAGCCAGGCGGCTGGAAAGAGGCGGTGCGACCACTCTCAGCCCCTTCCGACGCGCGCCAGCAGGTGGGGCTCGACAATGTCGGGCACCAGCCCGTGAACGTCGCCGCCGAGGCTGGCCACTTCCTTGACCAGGCGCGAGCTGGTGTAGAAATGCTGCTCGCCGGCCATCAGGAACACCGTCTCGACGTCGGGCGCGAGATGGCGGTTCATCATCGTCATCTGGAACTCGTATTCGAAATCGGCGACGGCGCGAAGTCCGCGCACGATGGTGCCTGCGCCGATGCTTCGGCAGTACTCGGTCAGCAGGCCGTGGAACGCATCGGCGCTGACGTGGGATCCGAACTCTTCGCGGACGACTTCCTGGATCATCGTCACGCGCTCGGGAGGCGTGAACAGGCCCGACGGTTTTTCCTGGTTGTAGGCCACCGCCACGCGCACCTCGTCGAAGACGCTCAGGGCGCGGCGCAGGATGTCCATGTGTCCGTTGGTCAACGGATCGAAGGAGCCGGGATAGACCGCGAAACCTGATCTCATTGCTCGACCTCCGCCGCCGGCGCCTCGGCAGCCGGACCGCTCCGGGCCGCAGGACGCGCGGCCTCATAGAGCGCGAGCCTTGTATCCCCATAGACGTCGTCGCGCACACGCGTCAGCAGCGACATCGGTCCGGCCACCACCGGCGGCAGCGACTCGCGACGGCCGACCTCGACCGTGACCCAGCCGCCCGGCTTGACCAGAGCGAGCTGGACGACCGACTCCAGGGCCTCGAGCGCCAGTCCCTTGCCATAAGGAGGATCGATGAAAACGCCGTCGAACGTACGGCCGGGCGGCTGGGCAGGCAGTGCCGGGGCCGGGGCCGGGTCGCTGCCGCCCGGCGCCTTCGCGGCCAGGCGGGCCAGCACGCGCCGGTAGTCGTCGGCAAAAACCCGAATCTGGCGACCGATGTCGAGCTCGCGGACGTTGCCGCGAAGCGTGTCGAGGGCGCGACGCTCGAGCTCGATGCAGACGGCCCGGAAGGCCCCGCGGCTGACGGCTTCGATGGCCAGGGCGCCGGTTCCTGCGAAAACGTCGAGGATTGTCGCGCCGGAAAGGCCGTAGCGGGCTTCGAGCCGGCTGAAAAGCGCTTCGCGAACGCGATCGCTGGTGGGCCGTGTCACGCGCCCTTCGACCGCCCGCAGCCGGCGGCCGCCGAAGGTTCCACCGATGACTCGCATCCCCGGTCTCGTGCGGCCTGCGGATCGGCAAAAATGCCGGCCCCGCAAGTGGTCGCGTTATATCCGAGAGAGGGCCGGCGGGCAAAATTGCGCGCCCTCGTGTGCATCTTTACTGCCGGGCGAGTCTGCTCTACGGTCGCGCGTCGTGAACGCGGCGCTGATCCCGGTTCGCTCGATTGCCGGCGCGAAAAAGCGCCTCGCGGGCTGCCTTGCCGAGTCCCAGCGCGAGGAGCTGGCGCTGGCGATGCTCGAAGACATGCTCGCGGCCCTGTCCGCGGCAACGCGCCTGTCGCGCATCGTCGTCGTCAGCTCGGATGCGGGGCTTCTCCGCCACGCCCGGCGCCTCGGCGCCGAGACGCTGGAGGAGGGCAATGCGCGCGGTCTCAATGCCGCCGTAACCTTTGCCGCCGGCGAGCTGTCCTCTCGCGGTATAACGAGACTGCTGACGATTCCGGGAGACGTTCCGCTTCTGGATCCGTTCGAGATCGACGCGCTCTTCGAAGTGGACGCCGAGCGCTACCCGGTCATCGTCGTCCCGTCGTCGTCGGCCACCGGCACCAACGCGCTGGTCACCAGCCTGCCGATGCCGATCGATTTCCGGTTCGAAGGCGAGAGCCTCGCAGCATATCGTCAGGAATGCCGCCTGCGCGAAGTCGAGATGCTGATCCTCGCGCTCGAGGGGTTCGCCATCGACGTCGACACCCCGGCCGACCTCGAGGCACTGCCGTCGCGCGACGGCTATCGCACCTGCGAGCTCGTCGAGCAGTGGCGCGAGCTGCTGGCCCGCGATCCAGGCGAAGCGGCGGCGGAGAGCTGAGCGCCTCAAGGGTTCCCGGAGTTCCCGTCGAATCGGTGCGCTCGTCCAGGCGAGCCTTTATTTTCCACCCGACAACCCGTTTTGGCCCGGGGCGCCGTTCTTCCGTTGGAAGCCAGTCTCCAACGGAGGTGTCCAGTGCGCCATTCCAGAGAATTCGCCTGCAATATTCCAGTTCTCGCCGCTCTCCTTGCGATCCTCGCCGGGCTCGCCGCTTGTGGCCAGCGGCAGCCGGACGCGGCTCCGTCCACCCTCGCGAGCAGTTCGAACATGCCGGTGGCTGCAATCGACGGATCGACGGCGACACATCTGTCCGACCAGCAGAAGACCCTGGAGAACGGGCGGGAAACGCTGTTCACCAAACGCGCGAAGATCGCTCGCGACCAGGCACTCGCCGGGAATGCTCCTCCAATCCCTTCCAACACCGAGCGCTACCAGCACATCGACGACAATCCGATCAAACGTGTCGCCGACGATCCCGTCTCGACGTTCAGCCTCGACGTCGACACCGGCAGCTACTCGAACGTCCGGCGCTTCATCGCCGGCGGAAGACGCCCTCCGCAGGATGCGGTGCGCGTCGAGGA
Source organism: Candidatus Binatia bacterium (assembly GCA_036493895.1). NCBI lineage: Bacteria > Candidatus Binatota > Binatia (SeqCode) > Binatia bacterium. Next base: position 141,837 of record DASXOZ010000019.1, read on the forward strand.
GATGATCAACTACTTTCCGTACGACTACCCGGCAGGCAACGGCAAGGATCCGTTCGGCGTTCGCACCGAGCTCGCGCCGTGCCCCTGGAATGGCGAGCACTGGCTGATGCGGGTTGCCGTGCGCGCCGACGACGTCGAGGCCCGGTCGATGCCACCGGCGAACCTCGTGTTCCTGATCGACGTCTCGGGTTCGATGGACCAGCCGAACAAGCTGCCGCTGCTCAAGCAATCCCTCGAGCTGCTCGTGGACCAGCTTCGCAGCCAGGACCGGCTGAGCCTCGTCGTCTATGCCGGCAACACCGCAGTGGTTCTCGACCCCACACCGGGCAACGAGCACGACAAGATCAGCCGGGCGATCGACGGGCTTTCCGCAGGCGGATCGACGGCCGGGGAAGCGGGAATCCGTCTTGCCTACCGCGCTGCCCGCGCGAGCTTCATCCAGGGCGCAATCAACCGGGTGCTGCTCGCGACCGATGGCGATTTCAACGTCGGGATCACCGACTTCCAGCAGCTGAAGGACCTCGTCGCCCACGAGCGCGAGTCGGGAGTGCAGCTGTCGACGCTCGGCTTCGGTGTCGACAACTACAACGAGCAGAACATGGAGCAGCTCGCCGACACGGGTAACGGCAGCTACGCGTACATCGACAACCTGACCGAGGGACGCAAGGTTCTCGTCGACCAGATGCACTCCACGCTGGTGACGGTCGCGAAGGACGTCAAGGTGCAGGTCGAGTTCAATCCTCGCGCCGTGCGCGAGTACCGGCTGATCGGTTACGAGAATCGCGCGCTGGCGCGCGAGGATTTCAACAACGACAAGGTCGATGCCGGCGAAGTCGGAGCCGGGCAGTCGGTGACCGCACTATACGAACTGACACCGGTAGGCGCCGCTGCATCCGTCGATCCCCTGCGTTACCGCCACACGGCGCCCTCGGCGGATGAGCCGTCACCGGATCTCGCCAGCGCCGCCGAGATCGCGTTCGTCAAGCTGCGCTACAAGCAGCCCGGCGGCTCCGACAGCAAGCTGGTCGAGTTTCCCGTCGAGAAGTCCGCGTTGCTGGCTTCCTTCGCCAACGCCGGCGACGACTTCCGGTTCGCGACCGCCGTGGCCGGGTTCGGCCAGCTCCTTCGCGGCGGGAAGCAGACCGGAGCCTGGACGATGGACAATGTTCTCGACCTCGCTCTGGGTTCGCGCGGCAAGGACGAATTCGGTTACCGCAGTGAATTCGTCTCCCTCGTGCGATCGGCCAAAGTCCTCTCCTGAGGCGCGTGGCTCGGCTGGTGGCCAGGACCCGGCGTAGTGGTAACATCGGCGTCGTCGCGCAAGTCGCGGCGACGCCGATGCACGAGGCCATCTCCGACGAAGACCTGATGCACGCGTGGCAGCTCGGCGACGCAGCAGCCTTCGAAGCACTCTATCGTCGCTATCGCGGCTCGCTTTATCGATTCCTGGTGCGCCAGGCCGGCGAACCGGATGCCGGCGAGGAACTGTACCACGACGTCTGGATGACCCTCGTGCGCGGGCGCGACCGCTGGATCCCGGCCGCCACTCTGAAGACCTATCTCTATCGCATCGCGCACTCGCGTCTCATCGACTACTACCGCGCCCGCAAGCCCCATTCGCTCGACGTCTCCATCGATGCCGACGGCGGCCCAGACCTCGCCGACACCTGCGTGATGTCGGCAGCGGACGCTGCGTGGAAGCACAACGCGGCCGGCGATGCCGTGCGACGCTGCCTGGACGCGCTTCCGCCGGCGCAGCGCGAAGCCTTCCTTCTCAAGGAGGAGTCGGGACTCGGCCTCGGCGACATCGCGACAGTGACCGGCGCCGAGCCCGAGACGATCAAGAGCCGTGTCCGCTACGCCATCGCACGCCTGCGAAAGTGCCTGGAGGGATGGCTGTGAGCGATCGACTGGACGAGCAGGGCGCAGACGACCTTCCCGGCGACGAGCAGCTTCGCCGGCTCTATCGCGAACTTTCGAGCGACGAACCGCGCGCCGAGGTCGACCGTGCGATTCTCGATGCGGCACGCGATGCCGTCGCGGCGACTGGTCGTGGTCGTCGATCGGTGCTTCGCTTGCGCTATCTGGCTCCACTGGCTGCCGCCGCAGGGGTGATCCTGACAGTCGCGCTGACGCGCCTGGCTCCGCCAGGGTCGCCGCTTGTCTCGAACGTCGATGACTTCGCCAGCACCAACAGCGCGGTGCGGCCTTCCACGCCGTCATCGGCCGCGCGTTCCAGCGCCATGGAGAACGAGCGGGAAACGACGTCTACGAAACGTGCGAAGATTGCCCGCGACGCGGAAACTGCCGCGAAGGCCGCTCGGAAACCGAACCCGAATGCTGGGGTGGATTCTGCAACCCAAGAGAAGCTCAGATCCCTCGGCTACCAGAGGAGTGACACTCCGGCCGCTCCACCGTCGGCTGCCGTGCCGGCTCCACCGCCGCCTGCCGTGACCGCGGCTCCGCCGGCTGGCATGTCCGGCGCCCTGGCGTCATCCCAGCCGCGCGCGCAGGACTTCGCAGATATGCCCGACAAGAAGCAATCCGCCGAAGCGTCGGCTTCCGTTCTTGGGAACAGCCCCGGACGGCAGCGGACGCCGTGGCCGCTCGGCCTCGACCCGGGCCTGAGCGCCAGTGAAGCGTGCGAGCGCGTGTCGAACGCGATTCACCAGTCGTGCTCCGTCGTCGACGGCGCAGCCGACATCGCGATCTCGCCGCCCGCCACGCTCGAGAGCGGCCTGTACGCCGGTCGCCACGCGACACGCGTCGTGCTTCATCTCAAGGACGGACAGCTCGCGAGCGTGATCCTGATGCTGCAGACGAAAGACGGGCACGAAGAGCAGGTGCTGGTCTCGTCGCCGTCGCCGTAACGTTGCCCGGCGCGTGCGTCCACAGTGGCGGCGCGCTAGAACTGCGGACATGGCACAGATCGACCGTCTCCCTTTCGGCAGCACCGGCCACCTCTCGAGCCGCGTGATCTTCGGCGCTGCCGCGCTTTATTCGATGCGCCAGGACCGCGCCGACCACCTGCTCGAAACGCTGCTGGAATACGGGATCAACCACATCGATACCGCCGCGGCGTACGGCGACTCCGAGCTGCGCGTCGCACCGTGGATGAAAACGCACCGCCGCGATTTCTTCCTTGCGACGAAGACCGGAGAGCGGACGAAGAAGGGCGCCTACGAAAGTATCCGGCGCTCCCTCGAGCGGATGCAGGTGGACCAGGTCGACCTCATCCAGCTTCACAATCTCGTCGACCCCCATGAGTGGGAAGTCGCGCTCGGGGCCGGCGGCGCGCTCGAAGCACTGGTCGATGCGCGCGCCGAAGGGCTGGTGCGCTTCGTCGGCGTCACCGGGCACGGCTTCACCGTCGCCCGGCGCCACATTCTCAGCCTGCAGCGATTCGCGTTCGACAGCGTGCTGGTGCCGTACAACGCGACGATGATGCGCCAGGCGGCGTATGCATCCGACTTCGAGGAGCTTGCCGCGCTGTGCCGCGACCGCGGCGTCGCGCTGCAGACGATCAAGTCGGTGGCCAGGCGGCGCTGGCAGGACGGCGCCGCGGCACACTTCAGCTGGTACGAGCCGCTGACCGACGCCGATGCGATCGGCCGCGGCGTTCGCTTCGCGCTGTCGCGGCCCGGGTTTTTCCTGAACTCCTCGAGCGACGGGCGGCTGCTCCGGCCGATCCTCGAAGCTGCGGCGGCACCGGCCCCGGCGCCCTCCCTCGCCGAAATCGACGCCGACATTGCGCGCTACGGAATGCAGCCGCTGTTCGAAGCCGGTCTCGACGACATCTGAACGCAGGGCCGCACGCGCGAATCTTTCGATTTCCGCCGGTTCCTGCACAATTGCCGGATGCTCTGGCTGCTGAGATTCGCCGTGCTCGCCGCCGTCCTGGTCGCCGCGGGGCCGGCCTCCGCCGACAGGGCACCCGTCGAGCTTCCCGTTCCCAAGCCCGAAGACCTCTCGGCCGCGCGCACGATCCTTCGTGACGCGGACCTGTTGCTCGAGTGCGAAAAGGGCAACGCCGAAGAGGTCAAGAAGCTGCTGGCCAACGGTATCGACGCCAATGCCGCCCGCTCGACCGGTGCCACTGCCCTTGGCTACGCCATCGCGGGACGCCACGCCGACGTGGCCGCCCTGCTGCTGGAATTCAAAGCCGACCCGAACAAGACCAGCGCCGGCCTTGCGCCCTTGGTGATGGCGGCCGAGAACGGCGACGTCGCCACCGTGCAACTGCTGCTGCAGCACGGTGCCAAGGTCGACGCGCCGCTGCACGCTGTCGACGAGCAGCTGAAAGCGCGCGAAGGCGATACCGCGCTGATGGCGGCAGCTTCGCAGACCGGAGCTCCCGCGGTCGTCCGTGCCCTGCTCGCCGCCGGCGCCGATATCAACGCAAGGGCCGCCAACGGCAAGACGGCTCTGATCCAGGCAGTCGCCGCGGACAACGTTGCGGTGCTGAAGGCCCTGCTCGAAGCGAAACCCGACCTGGAGCTGCGCCTCGTCGACGACGATGCCGACCTGGACGCCCTCACGCTCGCCGTCGGCAAGAGCAAGCCCGAGATGGTCTCGATGCTGCTCGATGCCGGCGCGGATGCGACCGTCAAGATGGACGACGAGGTGACGCTGCTCGAGTTCGCAGTCCTCAGCGGCCAGCAGCAGGTGGCCGCCAGGCTGCGCAAGGCAGGACTTGCCGAGCCGAGCGCCGCGCGCCTGGCCGAGCTTCGCAAGGAAGCGCGGGAACCCTGAAAAATCCCTGCTCGCGTGCGCGACGACGACCGCCGCGCGACGGTTTCGGCGACTCCGTTACTTCTGGTTTTTCGGGAATTCCTTCAGGTTGCCCGCCTCGGCCCGACCGGGGGCCGGGAATCCGAGGACGTCGGTCAGCCCGAAGTTGATCTTGATGTCGGTGGCTTCGATCACGTACTTGTTCGGCACGTCGTCGAGCACGCATTCCGGATCGTCGAGCACCGCGACCGGATCGCCGGGATCGATTTTTCCGTCCGCATCCTTGCCGGGATTGTCGAGCAGGAACACGAGGACCAGTCGGCCGGTCTTCACCTTGGTCATGTCGAAGGTGGAGTTGCCGTCCTTCAGCTCTTCGTTCGAGTTCGTGTCGTTGGTCCGGGGGAGTACCGGCGTCGTGCAATCGGCCGGAACGTCCTTGACGCGATAGGCGAAGACCACGACGTTGCGGCCGCCGATCTCGGGAGTCGTGTCCAGGATGTTGCCCATGACTTCGGCAGTGTCGCCACCGCCTCCGCCCCCTCCGAACAATCCTCCGCAGCCGGCCAGTGCTGCCGCAGCGCTGAGCAGCAGCAAGATCGATGTCTTCTTCACGATGCCTCCGTGTCCTGGGTGTGCGCGGCGCGGGGTCCTGCTCGAGCGAGCCGGCCCGATCTTCCTGCCCCCGTCGCGGCAGTGTGACATGGAACCCCTGCGAAAGCGCGCGGGAAGCCGGGCGCACACCCGGCCGGGAACATCATGCTCCGCTCGGCGGGGGTAGCGCCGCCGCCGGCCCGGTAGAATCCCTGCCTTACTCAACCTCGCGCAGCGTGCGAAGCGCGGCCTCGAGCACCGCGGTCTCGCGCGCGTGGCGCTCGGCGTTGCAATCGTCCTGCGCCTCGGCGGCCTCCAGCAGCGCGCGGTACGCGACGGGCAGTCCGTGCTGGCGAGCACCGGTCGTGACGAAATCCTTGTACCAGCGAAACGGCCGCAGGCCGTCGTCGAGCAGCGCAGGATTGGCGACGTAGGCGATCGCCGCCATGACGTCGCCGTCGCGGGTGCGCACTTCCACGGTCTGCTCGAAGTAGTCGTGCCCGAGCCCTTCGAAGCGGTCGAGCACGACCTTGTCGGGCGCCGACAACTCGTAGACCACGCCCCAGATGACGTCGGTCTCGATCCCGGTCGCGAACGCGTTGCACTTGCCCGAGCCGTCGGGACAGCGCTTGTTCCAGCGCAGCGCATGGCCGGCGACCGTTCCGACCGCGGCGACGTACGCGCTCGGCGTGCGCGCGCGCAGCCTCTCGACGCAGAGATTGGAGCCGTAAGCGTAGACGCGGATCACTTCGCGACGCGGCTCAATGGCCGCCCTCCCCTTCGGTGCGCACCAGTGGCACCACGACCAGGATCGCGGCGGCCAGCAGGTACGCGCCCGCCCAGGACATTCCGGTCCCGAAACCCAGCGCGACCACCGTGTCCCCCGGGGTCCATGCGTACGCGTGCATCAGCCCGACGAACGAAAGCACCGCCGCCGCGACGCACCACGCCGCCGCGCGCGCGAAGTTGCCGTCGATGACTTCGGCCGTCACCGCCGCCAGCACCATCGCCGTGAAAATGAATCCCTGCTCCAGCGCGAACGCGCCGCGACCGGCAAGGTCAAACATGGCGAGCTTGCCTTCGAGCACCGCCGAAAACGGCGTGCCGCCCGGCATGCCGACTCCGCCCGCGCGAAGCCCGGTCTTGAGCATCATCGTTCCCCACGCGGCAATGCCGGGAAGAAGACCGACGGCAACCGCTGCCGCGTGGTGGCGCGGAGTCGCGTCGAAGGCCTGCGCGACGATGATGATGCCGATGTAGAGCACGATCGCCATGCCGGCTTCGATCGGCACGGCGAGCGCGACCAGGCCGGCGGCGCCGGTAAGACACAGTACCGTCGCGAACACGCCGCCCAGGATCGAGTAGCCGACGCGCGCGCCCATCGCCTTCCATCCGGGATGACCGATGTAGATCGTCGTCGGGAAACAGCTTCCGAACGCGCACGCCGCAAGGGTGCCGATGCCGTTGGCGAGCAGCGACGGCCTTGCTTCGTACTCGTCGCCGGCGGCCGCGGCGCTTTCGATGTTCTGCAACGACCCGATGACGTTGACGACGCCCATCGGCACGATCACCGAAAGATACGTGACGATGCTGCCGTCGCCGAGGGAGCGGAACAGATCGCCCAGCACCGGCGCGGGGATGCGAATGCCCAGGCTCGCCGCCGCATCGTGCCAGGCTCCCGCGCCCGCAGTGGCCACGCCGCTGATCCAGCACAGAAGGGTGCCGACAACGATCGCGACCAGGCCGCCGGGAACGCCGCCGACCAGCCGCACGCGTCCGAAATAGGCAACCAGGACAATGACGAGCGTCGGAATGCCGACCATCGGCGATGCGTACGCCTTGAAGAAAAAACCGAGCGCGATGAACGACACGGCGATCCCCGCCAGCGACGACAGCAGCGCCGCGCGCGGGGTGCGGCGGCGGATCGTTTCGGCGATGAAGGCGCCGGCGCTCTCGAGAAGCCCGCTTCCGAAGCAGGCCGCGAGCCCGGCTCTCCACGCCTGCAGCGACGCGTCGGCCGGCGATGCGCCGCCCGCAATCGCCGCCAGCCGCGCCGGCAGCATCACGAGAAACACGAACGCGAACAGGCTGACGGTGTTGATGCCGTACGGCAGCGCGGTCACGTCGCCGCGTCCCTGGCGCCTGGCAAGGCCGGCCGCCTGCCACGCGTAGAACAGGTTGCCGACGAGGATGGAGACCGCTGCACCGGGAAGGACGCGGCCGAGCAGAATCGCATCATCGAAGCCGAGCACCGAGCGGCAGAGCGCGACGATGACCAGGAGCTGGACGAGGTTGTCGATCGCGAGGCCGAAAAAGCCGTCGATGTCGCCGCGCACGAACCAGCGAAACGCGTTTTGCGGTCGTGCGGTGGTCACGGGCAGCCGTTTCGATTGTAGCGGAGGAACGCGTTCAGCCGCGTCCGGCCAGTGTGCGCTCTCGCGGCCACGGCAGCACCGTCCCGGCGATGCCCGCATCTCCAAACGTCACCGAGGAGCCCGGCGAGGCCATCGCGACCGGCAGGTACGCAAGCGCGATCGGGCCGAGGCGGGGAGAGGCGGCAAAGCTCGTCACCACGTCGCGCTCGCCGCCGCCGTGGACGCGGTCCCCGTGTGCCACTTCGGCAGCCACCGACACCAGCGAGAGCTCGTGGTTGATGCGCCCGCGGCTGACTGCCCGCTCGACGACTTCCTGGCCGACGTAGCAGCCCTTGGCGAAATGGATCGCCCACTGGAGCCGGGCTTCGACGGCGATGCGCGATTCGTCGACGTCGACGGCAAAGCGCGCACAGCCGCTCTCGATGCGCACGATCTCGACCGCTGAGACGCCGCAGCGTCGAGCGCCGGCCGCCTCGATTGTGGAGAGGACGGCTCCGGCGTCGCCGGCATTGCCGGCGCTGTCGCAGATGAGCACGTCGATCCACGGGACGCGAAGGTCGTCGCGCGAAAAAAGCAGCACCTCGTGCCCGGCGATCCGCGCCGCCGCAGCCGCCCACGCGCGGCCGCGAAACTGGTCGGCGGCGCCGGCGGCAGCCAGAAGCGCGTGCGTACCGGGCCCCGCGATGCTGAAGCAGCGTGCCGGGATCTCCTCGCCGAAGTCGCAATCGTCGGCAACGAGGTGTCGCGTCAGCGCGGTGCGCGCCGCGGCCGAATGAGAAGCCGTCGTCGCGATCCAGATCGTTTCGCCGAGCTCGTACAGCGCGACCAGCGCCTGGGGCCGTCCCTGCGCCGTGAGCACTGCCGCGGCGCAGCCGTCGCCTTCGCCGAGCGAGGCCACGTCGGCACTGGTCTGCCCGTGCAGGTACTCGCGCCGTTCGTCGCCGGTGGCCGTGAAGAAGCGGCGCCACTTCGAATCGACGATCGCAGCGTGGCTGTCGAGCAGTGCCCATTCGGACGCAACGTCGCCGCAGGAGGAGGCCACTTCGACTCCTTCGTACTCGACCGTCCCTGTCGCAGTCTCGCCCATGCCTACGCGTAGTGGCTGCGACGCTTGACGGCAATCTCGCGCTCGAGCACGAAAATGTCGGTCTTTTTCGGCGCCTCGTCGCCCGCCGTCGCGCGGGCGAACTTGTGGCCCTTCAGCGTCACGGCCAGCAGTCCGAGGTCTTCGCGGCCAGGATAAGGGCGGCACTCGCGGATCTCCGTGGATGCGAACACCGTGTCGCCGGAAAACAGCGGCCCGACGTGGCGCCCCGTCTTGTAGACGACGTCGGCCAGAGCGTTGTCGGCGATGTCCGGGCATGAAAGCCCGAGGCACAGGTTGAAGGGAATCCCGCCGTAGATGATCAGCCGTCCGCCGATGTATTTGTCGGGGTTCGCATCGATCATGTGCTGGTTGCAGTGCACCTGGGACGTGTTGTCGAGCTGGGCCGTCAGCGCGATGTGCTCGTCGGTCACCATCCGTCCGCGCGAATGCTCGAAGACGTCGCCGGCGCGAAAGTCCTCGAAGTAGGTGTCGCGGTTGGACAGGTGCGCCCTGGCCTTGTACTGGCGCGCCTTGTCGTAGGCGGGGATCCACGGCGCGCATTCGACCGAAGGCTTTTTCTCCAGCGTCGCATCGCCGACCGAGGCCGCGAGGTCGCCCTTCCACACCTGCACCTTGCGCTCGAATGCGAGCACGACCTCGCCGGTCTGCTTGCGGCCGACGCTGGCGACGTGGACGACACCGCGATCGGGGTCGCGCGTCGACGACGCGACGCCGAGCACCGTCGTCTCGGACTCGAGCGTGTCGCCGGGATACACCGGCGCGCCGAAGCGCATGTCGATGTACTCGAGGTTGGCACGCGCGTTCTCGGAGACGTCCTCGACGGTCTGGGAAAACACGACGTTCATCACCAGGCCCGGCGGGCAGACGATGTCGTCGTAGCCGTACAGCCGCGCGTACTCGCGGTTCTTCGACAGCGGATTCGTCGTCATGTTGAACTCGGTGAACGAGTTGAACAGGCCCTCGTTGACGGTCTTGCCGCCCTTGTGACGGAAGACGCCGCCGACGCGGAAGTCTTCGAGAAAATTGCCGGTTTTCTTGCGGATCACGCTCACGCGGTCGATCTCCTTGGGACGGCGCGCCGAGGGCGCGCGGGGTCACTTCTTCTTCTGGCCGGTGGCGGCCGCTGCGACGTGGATCGTCCTGCCGAGCACGGTCACCGAGACGACCGGGCTCTTGCCGGCAACGAACATCAGCACCAGCGGACCTCTCCACTTCGTCTCGACGGTGCTCAGGCGAAAAGAGCCGTTGGCACCGAGCTCGGTTGTCATGTGCGCGTTGCGGCCGCCGCACTGGAAAATGCGACCACCGATCGAGACGTTCCACGAGCCGATCGAGCCGCCGGAACGCGACACGGTCAGCGGATCCTGCGCGGTTGGCAGGCACGCCGCGTTGAGCACAAGCGTCTGGCCGTCCTTCGTCCTGGCGGTGACGGATTTTGCATCCAGGGGATCGGTCATCGACGATGGCGCGACCTCGATGTCGAGCACGACACCGTAAAGGGCGGGGCCGGCCTCCGGAGGCCGGTTCTCGACCTCGGCCGGTCCGGCGACGACAGGCGATGCCGACGAAATTCCCGGGCCGCGCGTCGAAGGTGCCTGCGGAGGCGGCCGCGTCGGATCGTAGCCGGGACCGAAAGGGTTGTACGACGGGACCGGCTCAGGGTCCTGCGCGCGGGCGTCCTGGTGCGCGCCGGCAACGGCCAGCGCCGCAAGCACGGCAACGAAAACGGACGCGACCCGCATCACTCAGTCCATTACGACGACGCCGCGCGCGTTGCGACCGCTGCGAAGATCGGCCATCGCCTCGTTGATCTCGTCGAGGCGGTACGTGCGCGATACGAGCTCGTCGAGCAGCAGCTCCTTGCGACGGTACAGGTCGATCAGCAGCGGCACGGTCTTCCACGAGTCGGCCGAGCCGTTGGTGGTGCCGCGCACGGCCTTTTCCTGGGTCACGGCCGCGATCTGCGACAGCGAGACCTTCTCTTTCATGTGCGCGATCCCGACGAGCACGAGTTCGCCGCCCTTGGCGATCGAAAGGAACGCGACTCGCGCGATCTCGGCGTTGCCGACGGCCTCGAAGGCGAAGTCCAGGCCGGCGCGCTCCCGCGTCAGCGCGCGGATCGCCTTGTGCAGGTCGGGCGCGTCGCCGCGCAGCGTGTGGGTGGCGCCGAACTTCCTGGCGATCTCGAGCTTGGCATCGTCGAGGTCGATCGCGACGATGAGGCCCGCGCCGGCCATGCGGCAGCCCTGGATGATGTTGAGTCCGACGCCTCCGCAGCCGAACACCGCGACGTCGTCGCCCGGCTGCACGTCGGCCGCGTAGCGCGCAGCACCGTAGCCGGTGATGACCGCGCAGCCGAGCAGCGCAGCCCGGTCGAACGGCATCGACTTGTCGATGCGGATCACCGCGTTGTCGGCAAGAAGGATGTGTTCGGCAAAACCGCCGACGCCGAGGAAGGACGCCACCGGCGTGCCGGCCGAGGTCATGCGGTCCATGGCCCGCGACGTCGGATCGTCGGCGAGGTTGCAAAGGTGCGGCTTTCCCGACTTGCAGAAGCGGCACTGGCCGCAGGACGGAGACCACGCGGCGACGACGTGGTCACCGACCGCAACGGAAGTAACGCCGCTGCCGACCTCCTCGACGATGCCCGCCGCTTCGTGCCCGAGCACGACCGGTGTGGGGCACGCAAAGAACTCGTTCAGCGCCGACAGGTCACTGTGGCAGACGCCGCAGGCTTTGACCCGGACCCGGACTTCGTGCTCACCGGGAGGCCGCACGACGACCTCCTCGACCTTCATCGGTTGGTCCTTCTGGTAGACGACAGCGGCGCGCGGCATGTAGTTCTCCTCCTTGTACCGATCCGGACCGGTCAACGTATCATCAGGCCGCGCAAAAAGGTCCAGATGCTAGGCGGACCCGGAAACCGGGAGCGGAGGCGTACTTCCTGTACGTCGTAGCTCCCGGTTTCCGGGTCCAACGACGCAGATGGGCCTTTTTCCGCGGCCTGCGAGTCGGCCTGAGACTCAGGGCCGGCGGTTGGCGACGTCAAGCCGGTCGCTGAGAATGCGGGCGATATTCAAGAAAAACTTCGAAGCCAAACGCGGGTAGCGGATGCGCAGGCGGCGCAGGAAGTCCTCGTCGATCACGAGCGCGTCGAGATCGGTGGACGCGACGACGTCGGCGCCGCGCGGCGCCCGGCGCAGCAAAGCCATTTCGCCGACGATGCCGCCGCGCGGAAGAGGGATGTTGACGCCGTGGTCGAGCTGCACCTGGCCGCTGCCGGTCAGGATCAGGTACATCTCGTGTCCTTCTTCGCCGCGGCGCACGACGTACTCGCCGCTGTGGAAGCTCTTGAGATTGCCGAGAAGGACGACCAGCCGCACGCCGACGCGGCCGAGCCCTTCGAACAGCGGAATCGTAAGATGAGGGCTCGGCCCGAGGCGCGAGGAGACGAGGTCCCAGACGCTGATCACCGACATCGTCGACAGCGTGGCGGGCACGAGGAACAGCGTCGTCACCAGCGAAACCATCATCGTCAGCGCCGTCAGCCAGCCGAACGTCGAAATGATGACGAAGCTCGACGTCATCATCACCAGGAAACCGGCGGCGAGCATCAGCGTCATCGCGACCACCGGTCGCGCGATGATGCGCAGCGTGGCCAGCAGCGCTTCGCTCTGGGTTTCGGCGCCCTTCACGAGGCGGTTCAGGCGCGCCATGTAGTGCACCGTGCCGTCGACGGAGATGCCGAGCGCGATGGCGGCGATGATGCTGGTCGCCAGGTTGAGCTGGATGCCGGCGAAGCCCATCACGCCGAAGAACGCGACGATCGGAATCACGTTCGGGATCATCGCCATCGCACCGACGCGCAGCGAAAGGAACATGAACGACAGCAGCACCAGGATGATGCCGAATGCGATGGCCGTGCTCTCGATCTGCCCCGAAAGAATCTCGTTGGACGTCGCGGCCATGACGACCAGCGTGCCCGTGAGCTGCACGTCGACGCCGCGCGGGAACAGGTCGGCGGCGTGGTCGCGGATCTGCTGCATCAGCGCGGAAGTATCGCGCGAGCCGGTCAGCGACGTGCGCAGCGTGATGCGCAGGCGCTGGAAGTCCTTGTCGACGACGCCCGAGAACGAGCGCGGATTGGCCGTGACGAGCTGGAGCACCTGCGGAAGCTGCTTGTCCGGGGATTCCCAGAAACTCTTGGGCGGAGGAGCCTCGACGACTTCGCCGGTCGTCTCGTTGAGAATCATCTCGCCGCCGGCCTGCTGCAGCCCCAGGTCCAGCTCGTCGAGGTAATCGACGAGCGAAAGGCTGGTGTCGACGCCGTCGGCGGTCTTGACCCAGTTCTGGAAATCCTTGACGTGGTGGAGCGCCGTGATGTCGCGGAAATAGCCGGGCTCGGGCGCGGTGATGACGACGGAGATCGGATTCGGCCCGGCCAGCCTGTTCTTGATCTCCATGAAAGCCTGGCGCACCGGCGAGCTTTCGCGGAACGCGCGCAGGAAATCGGTGTCGACCTCGACGAGCGTGGCTCCGTAGGTCATCGCGACCGTGAGCAGCGCGGCGCTGGCAAGCACGAGCCCGCGGTGCTCGACGCAGAACCTTCCGACGGCGGCCACTGTCCTCTCCAGGCGTGGCGCTCCGTGGCGGTGCGCGGCGTCGTGGTCCGGTGCTTCTTCGGTTTCCACGCGGCGCCCCGGCATCGACAGCAGCGCCAGCGGAAGGCCGATCATGCTGCCGACCATCACGACGGCAATGCCGAGCACCGCGAACTTGCCGAGGCTGGCGATGGCAGGGATGGGATGGATCGCCAGTGAGCCGAAACCGACGGCGTTGGTCAGCGCCGAGACGAACACCGGAAGACCGACCCGGTCGAGCACCGCGGCGAAGACGGCCTCGTCGCCTTTTTCGGCAATCTCGCTGCGACGGACCAGGTCGAGATACGCGTTGACGATGTGGATCGCGTAGGAGCCGCCGATCACCAGCAGCAACGACGGCAGAACGAGCGTTGCCAGCGTGATCGGCTCCTGGAACCAGCCCATCAGTCCCACGAGGGAACCGACGCCGAGCGCGAGCGCCAGCAGCGGCAGCACCATCGCGCGCACGGACCGGAAGATCGAGTAGAGCACGACGGCCATCACCGCCAGGCTCATCGGCAGGAACTCCTGCAGGTCGTGGCGCATGTGCTCGACGGCCTGCACGCGGATCGTCGACATTCCGGTGTAGAAGATCGTGCCGCCGCCCTTGTAATCGGCCAGCACCTTGCGCACCGCAGCGTCGGCTTCGTTCTCGCCCTCGGTCGTGATGCCGCCCTTGAAGAACAGCGTCACTGCCGCCGCCTTGCCATCGGCGGCAACGAGGTTCGGAACGTAGATGGGGTTGGCCTTGACGCGCTCCTTCAGCTTGGCGACGCTCGCCGGCGTCACCGGCCCTTCTTCCAGCAGCGTCGGCGGGTTGAAGACGTCGGCAACCGGATCGGACGCGTTGGTGATGCTGAGCGTGCGCGCGACGCCGGGCACCTTCGCGAGCGCATCGGTCAGCCCGTGCAGCTCCTTGATCTCGTCGACGCTGTAGATGTTGTCGGCCTCGAGCAGCGCGATGCCGATCTCTTCGTCGCCGAACTGCTTGCGGATCTGCTCGTCGTACAGACGCGCGGGATCGCCGGGGACGCTCAGCGATTCGACCGATCCGTCGAACTGAAGGCGCGAAATGCCGGCGACGGCGACCAGCGTCATCGCGACCATCGCGACCATCCAGGTTTTCGGCCGCCTTGCCAGCGATGCCAGCGCGCGAATCAATTGCGTACTCCTGTCCGTACTTCCGGCCGAGAGGGCGCGGCCGTGACGCGGCGCCGTCGTCCGCTCTCTGGCTTGCCGGTTCTCAGAGCTTTGCCGCCACCTCGTCGAGCATCGTGATCTCCGGGGCTGCGGTGAGCTTGCCCTGGAGCTTGGCGATCAGCTCTCCGAAGCGCGCCGATTGGGAGTGGGCATGAAACGACGCCATGTCGGCATACCGCTCGAAGAACACGAACTCGCCGGGATCGGCCTGGGAGCGGTTGCACGCGTAGGTCAGCGTCGAAGCCTCGTTGTCCGCGATCCACGCGACGAGGTCGCGGAAGTGCCCGGCGACCTCGTCGGCGAATTCCCTGCGGGCTTTGATTCTCGCGAGAACGACGACCATCGCTTGGAACCTCCAGGATCTTGCTGCCGCTCGGCCTGCGACGCACGAAGCCGGGAAACGGTACTTGCCGTGTGGGCTCCATGCAACAACCCCACGGCACGTCAGAGTTTCTGCGTCGCGCCGCGCCGGGCAGCCCAGCGGATCTGGCGGGCAATGCCGCGAACGATGCGGCTTTCTCTTTCGTCGAGCCCGCTGCGGACCAGGATCGATGCGACCGACGCCATGACGCGCTCACCCTGGTCGCCGTCGAGGAAACCGATTTCGCCAAGGGCGCCTTCGAGATCGGCAATGGCCACGTCCTGCTCTGCGGCAGAGGCAGGCGGCGC